>JAYKIC010000602.1:0-3036 GCA_035284985.1 Leptolyngbyaceae cyanobacterium | reverse complement strand
AAAATATCGATAGGAAAACCGAGTTCTGAAGCATTACTGCTTGCTTTTAAAGGAAAAGAGACTTTCTCCTGTCCTAGTTCATAAAAATCAAAACTTATAGATTCTCTTTTCTTTGATTTTCCTGAGGCTTCAGCTTGTTTTAAGACTTCAACTCTGTTGCCATTATCAAAATTGACTTGGAATTTAGTAAACGGAATAGTCCTAAATACTGAATATCGAGAGTTGAAGAAGCCATTAAGCATTCTCAGCATTGCTGTTTTGCCAAATCCATTAGGACCATGAATGATTGTAATTCTCTCATTCATGTTTAATGAAATCACATGGTCAAAAATTCCAAACAGGCTACTGACAGAGATTTGCTGGATTTGCATAGTTTTTGAGTCCACAGCCACAGGCTTTCTAGTTCTAATTGTAATCCTTCCTAGTCCAAGGTTCTGATCGGTGGGTGGATCGTTTCTAGTCTGCTTCATCATCCCCATTGACGTTTAGACCTGTCCAAAAATTGGGGTGGAGTACCCGCTGCACTCCACCCCAATTTTCGGGCGACTCTTTTAGTGATAGGTTTGATCTGAGTGACATCAGGTATGGGCAAAACGGATGGACAAATTTTGTTTGGTGACGGGGGGCTTGGGTTTTATCGGCCATCACTTGGTGAATTTGTTGTTGGAACGGGGCGATCGCGTCCGCATTCTTGATCTCGCCTCCCCCATTCAACCCATTCCAGGGGTTGAATATGTCACAGGGTCCATTACGGTCCGAGAGACGGTGGAAGAAGCGATGCAGGGGGTGGATTGGGTGTTTCACTTGGCGGCTAATGCGGGGTTGTGGTCGCCCAATAAGCAGGAATTTATCACGGTCAATCAAACGGGGACGCGCCATGTGATGAGGGCAGCGATCGCCACTGGTGTGGAAAAAGTCGTCCATTGCTCCACGGAATCCATCCTCAAAAGTGTGCGGCGATCGCCCCAGACCACCGACACCACCGACGAATCCGTTCGCCTCACCCTAGACGACATGGCCGGAGCCTACTGTCGCGGCAAATTTGTGGCGGAACAGGAAGCCTTTGCTGCCGCTGACCAAGGCTTACCCGTGGTTATTGTTAATCCGACGGTGCCCATTGGTCCAGGGGATCGCCGCATCACCCCCCCCACCCGCATGATGTTGGGGTTCCTCAACGGGACCTATCCCGCCTACCTTAACAGCACCCTGAATCTAATTGATGCGCGGGATGTCGCCTTGGGACATATTTTGGCGGCGGAAAAGGGAACTGTGGGCGATCGCTACATCCTGGGCCACGTTAACTTACAATTGGGCGAATTATTGCAGCATTTGGAACGCCTCAGTCAATGGCCCATGCCCAAGCGTCAGATTCCCTACTGGCTCGCCTATAGCGTCAGTGTGGTGCAAGAATTCATGGCCGATTACGTGACCAAACAGCCTCCCACCGCTCCCCTGACGGGGGTAAAATTAGCGCGATCGCCCCTGAGTTTCAATACCACCAAAGCCAGAACTGAACTGGGGTTGACCTGCCGTTCCCTAGATGACTCATTGCGGGATGCGATCGGGGATTACCAAAATCGGGGGTTATTAACGCGCCCATTGCCTTTATGATCGGGGATGGTGGGTCGTGGGTGAGGGAAGTGGGTTCTGGCTCCCAACCCTCCTAACCCCCAAACTCAGAACGCCAAAACCCTCAGACCGCCAAAACGCTAAAATTCAGAAACACAAAACAAATGCCTGTTATTTGGGAACTCGATTTTTACTCCCGTCCCCTGTTGGACGAAAACCAGAAGAAGCGGTGGGAAGTGCTGATCTGTGAGCGGCCTGAACGAATTACCACCGATGTAGAGAACCTATTTCGCTATGCTAAATTTTGTGCCAGCAATACGGTGAATTCGGTGTGGTTGCGGGAGGCCATTGAGGAGGCGATCGCCAAAACTCCCGCAAAACCTGATCGGGTCTGCTTTTTCCGACGGCAAATGAACAATATGATTTCCAAGGCCGTGGAGGATGCTGGATTGGCGGTGAGTATCAGTCGCCGCACCCTGACGTTGGATCAGTGGTTGCGCCATCGGATGGACTGCGTTTATCCCCAAATGGAGGGGTATAACCCAGCCCCTAATCCCTCTGTTGCCTACCCGGCAAATACACCCCAACCCTTACCCGATGCTCTTTTGGGGGAACAGTGGGCGATTGTGTCCCTGGAGGCAGCAGCCCTCAATGAGATGCCAGAGTGGGACATTGGCTTTGGGGAAGCCTTTCCCCTCCAACTGACCGGGGTGAGTGAAACCACCCCCATTCCTGGTTTGATTATCTATTCCTCACGGGCCACCCCTTTGGCGGCGTGGATGTCGGGATTGGAATTGGCCTATTTGAGTTATCAACCCGTTATGGGCAAGGTGCCAGCGTCCCTAATTTTGGAAACCGGATCGGCGGATGCTTGGACCCTATCCCCCCTACCCACCAATGCACTCATCCAGGATGCCCAAGCCTTTGAAGCGGCTAAAAAAGCCGCCGATGGGGTCCATTTTCTAGCGATTCAAACCAGCCCTGAGTCCGAGTCCTTTGCCGGATTTTGGCTGTTAAAAGAACTCAATCTGGCTTAGCCTGCAAGTTGTCGTGGAGCCATCATCACTGATTTCCCAATTACTCGATCGGGCGCTGCAAGCAGGGGCCGAGGCAGCGGAGGTGTTTTACTCGGCGGCCCTGTCTCGGCCTGTGTTTTTTGAGGCGAATCGCTTAAAACAGTTGGAGCGATCCCAATCCGCTGGTCTGGCGTTACGACTCTGGCGTAACAGCAAACCTGGGTTAGCGGTGGCCCATGGTCCCGTCGATCCGCAACGGCTGGTGGATAAGGCGATCGCCCTAACGGAGTTGAATGATTCCGAACCCGTTGAGTTAGTCCACGGTTCCGCCATGGCCTACCCGGATGTAGGTCGCACCGTGACCACCGATCAGCTCATTGCCTGGGGTGAAGAAGCGATCGCCCTCGTGCGGGATGCCTACCCCGATGTATTGTGTACCGCCGAATGGGAC
>JAYKIC010000601.1:0-8384 GCA_035284985.1 Leptolyngbyaceae cyanobacterium | reverse complement strand
CATTTAAATCGCCATCGTTTGCATGAGATTGAAGCTCAAATATTTTGGTTGCTTGGCTTTAAGGAAAATAGACCGAAGAAACAAGAACTCATTTTAGTAGTGGATGATCAACCGACCAATCTTAAGTTATTTGAGGCGTTTCTAGATTACCATGGTTATCAGGTTGCCGTTGCCAATGGCGGTGAGAACGCCCTTCAGCAGGCCCAATCTTTAGCTCCAGATTTGATTCTATTAGATATTTGGATGCCTGGGATGGATGGATTTGCGGTTTGTAAACAACTCAAAGCTCATCCGTCTACCCATGATATTCCCATTTTATTTGTTACGAGTAATGCGATCGCCAAAGATAAACTGAAAGGCTTTGAAGTCGGTGGAGCGGACTATGTGACCCGTCCGTTCGAGTTGGAGGAAGTGTTAGCCCGTTTGGAATATCAACTCCGGCTCCGCACCTTACAAAAGCGATTAGCCGCTCAAAATGAAGCCCTCCAGCGAGAAATCCAAGGTCGGCGGATTAGGGAATCTAAATACCAGCGTTTTTTTGAGCAGGCTTTGGATGGAATGTATCAACTTTCTGCGGATGGTCAATCCTTAGAAATTAATTCGGCTCTAGCACACCTTTATGGCTATGCCTCCGTGGAAGAGTTGCGACTAGAAACCCAAGAAGGGATAGCAAAATTGTATGTTGACAGCGATCGCCTTCAACAATTAATGTTTGCTATTGGTAAGATGGGGCGAGTTACTAATTTTGAATCCCAGGTATATCGAGCAGATGGCAGCATCATCTGGATTGCAGAGAATACTCGTATAGTTCAAGATACAGCCAATAATTTATTATATTACGAAGGAACAGTCCGAGATATAACCTCCTATAAAGTTATAACCTCCTACAAAAAATAAGAGGGAGCTTAACAATTAACCCACTACGTCTTAGCCTTGCTATCTGTATTTCCGTTGACCATGGTTTTAGCAATACTGGGCAGGGGTAAGCCTGGTGGATACTGTTGGGTGTCCCGGACCAGTTGTAAAACATCCGATGATAAAGGTAAGTTCAAACCGTCCGCCACCCGCTGAACAATGTAGCTACGATCAATAATGCCAGTCACGGCATTAGTGGGGGATAGCACGGTAATCTGGATAAGATCGTCCTGCTCTAGACGGTGAATGATCTCAGGCAGAGGTTCAGATTCTGATACTGAGGGAATGGTGGTGAGGGGCAAGGCAATATCTTGGAGGGTGAGTTGGTGCCATTGGCTCCGTTCGATCTGTTGTAACTGATCGAGGGCAATTTTACCGCGATATCGGCCATCCGATGCGGCGAAATACGTAGTGCCATCAATCTCTTCAGTCTGTATATATTGCTGAATAAATGCATCAATGGTTAAATTGGCATCCACTACTCGAAATTTACGACGACTGACATCTGCTGCGGTTAGATTGAGAAGAACTTGCTGTACATCAGCGATGCGGCTATAGGTTTTGGCATTGCGAATACCAAACCAGCCAATAATTGCCAGCCAAACAAAGGTGGGTTCAAAGCTAATGAGATAGGCAAACAGCCCAAGGGCGATCGCCATCCAACCAAATAACTGGCCTGTGCGAGCAGCCCAGCGAATACCCTGGATACGGCTCCCTGTCCCTTTCCAAATCACGGCTTTGAGTACTTGACCCCCATCCAAGGGCAAACCGGGCATCATGTTAAATACGGCCAAGATTAAGTTGATGGTGGCTAGGCGCTCCAACACAAAGTCGGCAGGTTCGCTCAGGGAGAGCCATTGCCGCACCAGGGAGAGCAGGAGAAATAGGCTGAAGCTGACCAAGGGACCAGCGATCGCCACCTGGAGCGATTGCCCCGGCGTTTTGGATTCCCGACCCATGGAGGCAATTCCCCCAAACAAGAAGAGGGTGATGGAATTAACCGTAATGCCCTGAGAACGGGCCACCAGGCTGTGGCCCAACTCATGCATCAATACCGAGGCGAACAATAGTAACGCCATGCAGAAGCCCAACACCCATTCCATTCCCCCCGTCACGTTATAGTGGCCCCACTCCGAAGCGTACACAATCGTAACAAGTAACAAAATGAAAAACCAGGATGAGTCTAAAAAGAACGGAATGCCAAACAAAGAGCCAATGCGCCAACCTGTTTTCATGCTCACCTCCAACCTTCCCCCAGTTCCTTTTTATTGATAGCGATCGCCACATTGGTTAGGAGTTTTTTGTTGGGGCACGACGTGCCTCAACAAAAACTCTCAGTCCTAACTAAAGGGTCTACGGCCATATTGTAGGTGTAGGGATAAAAAGGGTATCTAGAGATCTCTAGAAAATTTTTAGGATGCGTTAGCAACGGCAAGTCGCCATTCCTAAGGAGTCATGCTTAACGCATCGGTAATTCATTAGGGGTTAATTAAACCATTAGAGTAAGCCTGCGTTGGCTAACCCTAAAATCAAACCCGCACCCAGTACATGGCCTAAGCTAGCTGTCGCCAATAGTTCAGGCACCCCAAAACCTGTAAAAATAGCTGGAAGCGGTAGGGGCAGGGCTGGACCGACTCCCCGTTTCTGAATGGCATAGTACCCAATCACAATGGTGAAAAGATTGCAGGTGAACATCAGAATACCGACTTGGGGAGACCAAGCGACTGTCGAAATAGTTGCAAGTAAAAATGTATTTGTCAAGGGATTATCTCCTAGATAGTATCGAAATCAGGGGTGAGTTGTGGATCAAATGGCTAGACTAGCCATGGCACTGACATCAACCCTGTATCCGATAATAGCGATTGATCGGGTCAGAATAACCGAGGAGATTATTCCCGTTAATAATTGCAATAATTACTGCAACCATGGATCAAAAACCGGGGTTCGCAAGAACCCCGGCTGGTCTAAGGTTGTATGGGCGGCTGAAACACTAGGCGATCGCCCCCCCATCTCCCATCAGTGCGGGTTCCTGATCGAGCGAACGGGCCTCAGCCAGAAACTGCTTCAGTTCATCCCCTTCAATCACCTCCACCTCCAAGAGGCGCAACGCCGCCCGTTCTAACAAATCCCGATTATGCCGTAGCAAATCCAGGGCATACTGGTGGGCATTCTCGACAATTTCCTTAACTTCAGTGTCGATGGCCTTCGCCGTTTCATCACTGACCGAGCGGCGCGGACTGGGCATCCCATTATCCAAGAAAGACGACTGTTGCCCCTGCTGGTAAGCCAACGGCCCCAGCACCTCGCTCATACCATAGGTCGTCACCATTCGTTCCGCCAGATCCGTGGCCCGCTGGAGGTCATTGGCCGCACCAGTCGTAATACTGCCAAAAATAATTTCCTCAGCAGAACGTCCCCCTAGCAGCGTGGTAATCTGCCCCTTCAACTCATCCTGATTGAGCAGAAACCGATCCTCCGTCGGGAGTTGGAGCGTGTAGCCCAACGCTGCCATCCCCCTAGGAATGATGGAAATCTTAGCCACCATGTCGGTTCCTGGCATCAGCGACCCCACCAGAGCATGGCCCACTTCATGATAAGCCACGATTTTCTTTTCTTTCTCATTCAGCACGCGGCTCTTTTTCTCTAAACCCGCTACGACTCGCTCGATCGCTTCGGCAAAATCTTCCTGCATCACCATGTCCCGATTATTTCGAGCGGCTAGGAGAGCAGCTTCATTCACCAAGTTAGCCAAATCGGCTCCAGCAAAACCAGGAGTGCGGGTGGCTAGCGCCTTCAGATCCACATCTGGTCCTAACTTTACCTTCTGGGCATAGATGTCCAAAATAGCTTGCCGCCCTGACTTGTCAGGGCGATCGACCAACACCTGCCGATCAAATCGACCGGGACGCAATAAGGCTTGATCGAGGGATTCAGGACGGTTAGTCGCCGCCAATACAATCACCGTGTCTTCGCCAACCGCAAAGCCATCCATTTCAGTGAGTAATTGGTTCAGGGTTTGTTCCCGCTCATCGTTGCCACCATAGAACCCCCCAGAGGCACGGGATTTACCAATGGCATCCAACTCATCAATAAAGATAATACAGGGGGCTTGTTTTTTCGCTTGTTCAAACAAATCCCGTACCCGTGCGGCCCCGGCCCCGACGAATAGCTCTACAAATTCCGATCCAGAAATACTAAAGAAAGGAACGCCAGCTTCTCCAGCCACAGCTTTTGCCAAGAGGGTTTTCCCCGTTCCGGGAGGACCAATCAGTAGCACCCCTTTAGGAATTCTCGCCCCTAATCGGGTAAATCGCTTGGCATCTTTGAGGAATTCCACCACCTCTACCAATTCGGTTTTGGCTTCTTCCACCCCAGCCACATCATCAAACTTGACTTTGTTGTCATCCCCTTCCACATAGACCCTGGCCTTATTTTTGGTGATTGACAATGCCCCTTGGGGACCACCCATGCGCCGCCCCAAAAACAGTTGCCACACCCCAACAAAGATGAGGGGGGGAATGACCCAACCGAGGAGACTGGTGAACCAGTTGCCTGTGGCAGGAGGTTTGGCCGCAAATTCTACCCCGTTTTCCTCTAACAGTTTGGGCAGATCGAGGTCAAGAATAGGGGTGGTGGCGTAAATGGCCCCTGGTTCACTACTGCCGTCAGCTAACTGGTAGCGAATTTCATCCTGTCCCACGGAGACCCGCATCACTTCCCCATCTTTGACTTGGTGAATAAACAGGCTGTAGGGCACTTTGGGGGCTGATGGCGCAAACAGTTGGGGAAAAAAGATGTTGACCAGAAGATAGGCCGATGACAGTAGTAAAACAATATTTCCAATGATTCGTGGCCACGGGCGATTGGGTCCGTTTTTGATTGGCATTGCAATCCTCCTAAAAGATGCTAAAGCTGCGTTTGATTCCTGTATCGTGAGGCTCACTGGTTGGATGCTGACCAATGATCTAACTGATTTATTCCTGTTGCCAAACGCGAACTGATAACGTTAAGTTGAGATACTAATATTCTCTAAGATTTGTGGATACCCTGTGATCTTGAATAGGGGTGGTTTTCCACACTTGGGTTGCAGAAATCGGGGAATGAGACCTAGGAGTAGGAAATCAGGGGGATAGTGATGGCGATCGCCCCACCCTTCTCTCTTCTGCTCTTTTCCGCCCCATTACCCCTTACATTTTGTTGCACAATGTTAAATCTTCGCCCAACTTCCTTGGGAAACGTCTCACGCCTGATCACGCTGACCCCATTTCTTGTTCTAGGGCTATGGAGCGGGGCAGTGGTTGGAAAGCAGGGATTGGCCCAAAATTTGCCTGAGGTTAACCCAAATCTGATTTTGGCTCCGGTGGAATTGGAATGGCTCAATGCAACGGTTGTGGAGGGCGATCGCCCCATCGTTACCAGTGCCATGGTTTCCCTCTCTGGCCTAACCCCACCAAGTTTGTGGTGGACTCAACAACCACTAGGGGGCAAGTTGCTCAGGGGCTGGATTGCTTACCCTGAAACTGAAACCCAGTCGGCCTATGTGGATTTAGTGGTCAATCGACAGTTATGGAATGTGTCAGATTATCTCGAACGCTATAGCTTTGTGCATCATTTTGGCCAATCGGCCCAAAGCTTTGGCTATGTGATGCGCGTATTTAATGATGTGGGCCAATATTTAGCGGTGTATCCCTGTGTAGATGCCCCTGCTACTGCCAGCCAGAGACCCGACCCATTAGGCCAACAGACCGAGATCCGGCGACAAACCTGCTCAGTCATTCTCAACTCATCTGGCTTAGGCGTGTTACAAGATAGTAATCCCTTATCAGATTTTTAGCGAAAAAAGCGATCGCCCTCAATGTTCATCACTTTAAAAGACAGCTCCGAAAGTTGGAGTGGAGTACCCGCGCAGCGGGTACTCCACTCCAACTTTCGGACGACTCTAAAGCTTTGAGATTTGCAAAGGAACACCCCGGATGGCGCAGTCCAACAGCACAATGGGATGAATGACTGTGGCCACTTTGTCCTGAAGCCGTAAGTGGTTCTGGATTTGGAGAGAACAGCCCGGATTAGGAGACGCGATCACCGTGGCTCCCGTATTGAGCAAATTTCCTACTTTCTGCTGCCCCAATTCGGCAGCAATCTCCGGTTGCAGCATATTGTACACACCAGCACTACCGCAGCAAAGGGCCGCATCCACAGGTTCGCGCAATTCCACCCCCGGAATTTGGCGCAATAGTTGACGGGGTTGGAGGCTAATCTGTTGACCGTGTAGGAGATGACAGGCATCTTGATAAACCAGCGGTAATGGTTCCTCCTGGAGGGGATGGAGTATGGCAGTCAAACCGATTTCAGCCAAAAATTCATGGATATCTTTGACGCGATGGGAGAAAGCGATCGCCCTCTCCCGATAATCGTCATCATCCTGCAAAATCTGACCATATTCCTTCAGGGTATGACCACATCCCGCCGCATTAATCACCACCGCATCCACATCCGTATCCACGAACGCCTCAATCATCTGACGGGCTAAATCCTGGGCTTGGGTCTCTTGCCCCTGGTGATGGGGAAGGGCTGCACAACAACCTTGAGCCGGAGGAATGACCACCTCGCACCCATTAGCCGTTAGCACCCGCACCGTAGCCGCATTAACCTCAGAGAAAAAAAGTTGTTGCACACAGCCCAGGATCATGCCCACCCGATAGCGGCGTTTTCCTTGGGATGGAATCACCGTGGGTAGCAGATTGTGAAACGAGGCGGGGGTGATATCCGGTAAAAGGGTTTCCATGGCCGCTAGGCGGGGGGAGATGCGGTTTAGAAGTACGTGAAGCGGGGTGGATCGGAGGAGCGATCGCCCCCCTAAACGCTGATACAAAAACAAAGGAACCAGTAACCACCGGAGACGATTAGGATACGGGAAAAGGGAGAAAAGGAGTTGGCGGAAGAGGCGATCGCCTATGGTTCGGGGCTGGTTTCGTTCCACCTGAGGACGGGTAGCCGCAATCAATTGATCATAGGGCACCCCCGATGGACAAGCCGTGGTACAGGCCAAACAGCCCAAGCAAGTATCAAAATGTTGGGCAGTCGCTTGATTCAACGGAATTTGCTGGGTTTGGATGCCATCCATCAAATAAATGCGGCCCCTAGGGGAATCCATTTCCGTTCCCAAAACCCGATAACTAGGGCACGTCACCAGGCAAAACCCACAATGTACACAAGCATCAATATGCTTTGAGTCCGGCGCATGGTGGCTATCAAACCCATTCATGGCAACGGGTTGTGGTACACCGTCTTCCTGCCGCAATGGGGTAGACGCAGACAATTGGGAGGACTGAGAGGATACTAGGCTGGACCGAACAAAGTCAGTAGACATGGCAAACAAGGGAACCTTGGATTGTAACCATAGCTATCATACTGAACTTTTACCCTCGTCCTGGGCTTTGTTAAGGCATCAACCGATCGAACCACCCAACCTGAAGGATGCCCCCCGTCGCCTACACCCTACTGGGCACTGCGGAGAACTACGGAGAAGTTGGTTGAGAATTCCTAGGGCACCCCGTTTCAGAGTAGGATATAGAAATGCCTAATCCTCTGCGTTCCAGCTTAAAGGTGAGTCTGGCCAATAGGGTCTGAGGGATCTTTCCTCAGCAAAGTTTAGCCTCCACAGATGCAGAGGGTACCAGGGAATGATTTAATGATAGCTGCTGTATTGAAGAAGACGAATGGGGAAGGGAACGCCATGAGCAATATTGAGGAAAGAGTTAAAAAAATCATCGTGGAACAGCTTGGTGTTGCTGAAGATGAGGTAAAGCCTGAAAGTAGCTTTACTACCGATCTTGGCGCTGACTCTCTGGATACGGTGGAACTAGTCATGGCCTTGGAAGAGGAATTTGACACCGAAATCCCAGACGAAGACGCTGAAAAAATCACAACGGTGCAAGCAGCGATTGACTATGTAAACAGTCATCAGTAAGGGCTGGTTCTTCCGATCCCAAATGGGGTTGAACCATTACATTTTATTACGATACCGTTTTTCGTTGGGGTCGATCCCCCACTTCGGTAACAGTAGAGATGGCACCCTGAGTTTCTTGTGGACCCATAGAAATCCTTTCAGATGCCATCTTCTTCTAATGTTCGATTGTTTTGTCCCGTAAAACTTGAGCAATGACAAATTCTGACGCAGGACGTCGCCGTGTCGTCGTAACTGGGCTAGGTGCCCTAACCCCCCTTGGCAATACTGTGGATGAGTATTGGCAGGGGCTAATGGCAGGCAAAAGTGGTATCGGTCCTATTACTTTGTTTGATGCATCTAAACATGCTTGTCGGATAGCTGGAGAGGTGAAGGGGTTTGACCCCAGCGCCTATATGTCTCCTAAGGATGCAAAGCGGATGGATCGGTTCTCCCAGTTTGCGATCGCCGCCAGTCAGCAGGCGATCGCCGATGCTAAGTTGGAAATTACTGACGAGAACGC
>JAYKIC010000600.1:0-8839 GCA_035284985.1 Leptolyngbyaceae cyanobacterium | reverse complement strand
GGTTTGACCCCAGCGCCTATATGTCTCCTAAGGATGCAAAGCGGATGGATCGGTTCTCCCAGTTTGCGATCGCCGCCAGTCAGCAGGCGATCGCCGATGCTAAGTTGGAAATTACTGACGAGAACGCTGAAGGCGTGGGCGTGTTGCTAGGAACTGGTGTAGGCGGACTTAAAGTCATGGAGGACCAGAAAGAGATCCTTCTCAATAAAGGACCATCTCGGGTCAGCCCATTCACGGTACCAACCATGATTTCCAACATGGCCGCAGGTTTAACTGGAATTCACATTGGTGCGAAGGGGCCAAACTCTTGCACCGTGACCGCCTGTGCCGCTGGAACCAACGCCATTGGCGATGCGTTTCGCCTAATTCAGGGAGGCTATGCGGACGTGATGGTGTGTGGTGGCACGGAAGCGGCGGTAACTCCCCTATCCATGGCGGGATTTGCCTCTGCTAAGGCATTATCAACTCGGAATGATGACCCCACTGCGGCATCTCGTCCCTTTGATCAAGGTCGGGATGGATTTGTCATGGGTGAGGGAGCAGGGATTTTGGTGCTTGAATCGCTGAACCATGCTTTGGAGCGGGGTGCCCGAATCTATGGAGAAGTGGTGGGCTATGCCATGACCTGTGATGCCTATCATATGACTTCTCCTGTGCCCGGTGGATTGGGGGCAGCACGGGCAATTCGCTTGGCCCTCAAGGATGCCAATATTGCACCTGAAGCGATTAACTATATCAATGCCCATGGCACAAGCACCCCAGCCAATGACTCCACTGAAACCGCTGCGGTAAAAACGGCATTGGGAGAAACGGCTGCCCATCAGTTGGCGATGAGTTCCACCAAGTCCATGACGGGCCATCTATTGGGAGGCTCTGGTGGTATTGAGGCGGTAGCAACGGTGATGGCGATCGCCCATGACCGAGTTCCCCCCACCATCAATCTCGAAAATCCAGATCCAGACTGTGATCTAGACTATGTTCCCAAAGAAAGCCGTGCCATGACGGTAAATGTGGCACTTTCCAATTCCTTTGGTTTTGGTGGTCATAATGCCACAGTGGTCATGAAAAAGTACCAGGCATGAAGTATGGGGGTAAAACGGGGTGAGGTTGAACTAGCGCTAGGTCAATGTCAGCTTCAAGCCTTAATGTTTCGCCCCAACCTTCATCAGATTGATCGATTATCAGGGAACGAAAATAATTTCCTATCAATAGGATAGAGATTATGGTCAATCCGTTATACACTCTAGGAAACATACAATCAATTAAGTATAGATTCCTACTGTTCTACTCTTGTCAACATGCTAAAGCCAGCTTATCATAACTGGCTGGGTCCATTGGGTTGACAAGCTAAGCCTTGGCTTGGGCTTACGGAGTAGAAAAGCCAATAGGTTTATGTTGGCGGTGAACATCTCTCCCATGATGCGATGCCGTTTGTTCCGTTAAACTTATCACCTTGTCGTCGGTCCTTCGTCGGCAACCGTTCACACTTACCATCACTAAATCAGAGAAAATTATGGCTGTCGTAACCCAATCTCTTGATGAGCTTTGCATCAATTCGATTCGTTTTCTTGCAGTTGATGCAGTAGAAAAGGCGAAGTCGGGACACCCTGGCTTACCAATGGGGGCCGCGCCAATGGCGTTTGTGCTCTGGGATCGCTTCATGAAGTTTAATCCCAAAAATCCTCACTGGTTTAATCGCGATCGCTTCATCTTATCGGCTGGTCATGGTTGCATGTTGCAGTATGCCCTGCTTTACCTCATGGGTTATGACAGCGTTACCATTGATGACATCAAGAATTTCCGGCAGTGGGAAGCCATGACTCCGGGGCACCCTGAGAATTTTGTTACGCCTGGGGTAGAAGTGACCACTGGACCTTTGGGCCAAGGTATTTGTAACGGTGTGGGCTTGGCCATGGCGGAGGCTCACTTGGCGGCTCGGTTTAATAAACCGGATGCCACTTTGGTTGACCATTACACCTACGTGATTTTGGGTGATGGTTGCAACATGGAAGGGGTATCCGGTGAGGCTTGTTCTTTGGCAGGTCATTTAGGTCTTGGTAAATTGATTGCCCTTTACGATGACAATCACATTTCCATTGATGGCAACACGGAAATTTCTTTCACTGAAGATGTGTCTAAGCGATTTGAGGCGTATGGTTGGCACACGATTCATGTGGAGGACGGCAACACCGATTTAGAGGCGATCGCCAACGCCATTGAGGCAGCCAAGCAAGTCACCGACAAGCCCACCATGATTAAGGTGACAACCACCATCGGCTATGGTTCACCCAATATGCAAGACACCGCAGGTATCCACGGTGCGGCCCTAGGTGATGATGAAATTAAGCTGACCCGCGAAAACTTGGGCTGGACCTATGCCCCCTTTGAGGTTCCCGATGATGTACTGAACCACACCCGCAAGGCGGTTGAGCGAGGCGCTAGTTTGGAAGCAGAGTGGGAAAAGGTACTGGCAACATACCGCACCCAGTACGCTGAGGAAGCGGCATTATTTGAGCGGATGTTGTCCGGCGAGTTGCCTGAGGGTTGGGCCGATGCGCTGCCGACCTATAGCCCGGAAGGGAAGGCGATCGCCACCCGGAAGACATCTGAAGCCACATTAAATGCCTTAGCTCCAGCCCTACCGGAGTTGATCGGCGGGTCCGCTGACCTGACCAAATCCAACAACACCTTCATGACCGTCTCCGGTGACTTCCAAAAAGGCGCTTATGAAAACCGTAACCTCCGTTTTGGTGTACGGGAACACGGCATGGGCGCAATTTGTAACGGCATTGCCCTGCACAACTCTGGCTTGATTCCCTACTGTGCCACCTTCTTGGTCTTTGCGGACTACATGCGGGCCGCGATTCGCCTATCCGCCTTGTCCGAAGCCCAAGTGCTTTACGTCATGACCCACGACTCCATCGCCCTAGGGGAAGACGGTCCCACCCACCAGCCTGTGGAAACCATCGCCTCCCTGCGTGCCATTCCCAACTTAACCGTCATTCGTCCAGCGGATGGCAACGAAACGTCTGGGGCCTACAAAGTAGCTGTCGCTACCCGCAAGGCTCCCACTTTAATGGCCTTTAGTCGGCAAAATTTACCCCAGTTGCCGGGTTCCTCCATTGATGCAGTAGCGAAGGGCGCTTACATCATCTCCGATTGCGATGGCACCCCTGAACTCATTTTGATTGGGACAGGCAGTGAAGTGAAATTATGCTTGGATGCGGCTGAACAACTGACCGCTGCGGGTAAGAAAGTGCGGGTGGTATCCATGCCATCTTGGGAATTGTTTGATGCCCAGGATGCGGCCTACCAAGAGTCCGTTTTCCCCAAAGCTGTTACCAAGCGCTTATCGGTAGAAGCGGGAATTTCCATGGGCTGGTGTCGCTATGTTGGGGCTGAAGGGGATTCCATCAGCGTTGATCGATTCGGTGCGTCCGCCCCTGGCGATATCGTTATGAAAGAGTTTGGGTTTACGATTGAAAACGTGGTGGCCCGTGCCAAAGCGTTGTTGGGCTAGTCATTAGCCCCTCGGTCAAGTGAATTCCATCGTTGACTAAAAGCTGAGAATCCCAGTTCCTAGAAACTGGGATTCTTTTTTATGGATTCCGCAGATCCCTAGACAATATCAGCTTGGGTGATAGTGTCAGCGTCAATGCCAGTAAGCAGGACAAGGGCATCGCTTCCACTTCGGATTAGGGTATCTTGATTTTGTTGGGTGATGGAGAGGTCGCCAAAGCTGAATCCCCTTAGCAGTAGCCGATCCTGACCATTGCTAAAGTCGGCGATGGTGTCCCGTCCCGGTCCGCCTTTGAGGACAAAGCGATCGCGTCCTTTCCCACCTTCTAGGGTATCGCTACCTTTGCCACCATCCAGAATATCATTCCCATTGTCCCCGGCTAAGCTATCTTTGGCATTTCCCCCCCGCAGGGTGTCTTGGCCGCCATCTCCCAACAACGTATCTTTCCCTGCGCCACCAATGAGAATATCATTGCCCCCATCTCCATCAAGGTTATCGTTACCGCCCCCCCCGACTAGGCGATCGCCCCTCTTAAAGCCGACTATTTGATCATTGCCTCCCCTACCATTGAGCCGATTACTGGCATTGCTACCGAGGAGTTCGTCTGCTTGGTTACTGCCGGACACCCTGGTCCCGTCCCCAACGGTGAGGCTCAATTCTTCTTGGCGAGTTTCCCCTAATAAATTAGTGGCCTCCAGGACTAGGGTGGTGGTTCCAGTTTGGCCATCTGCGTAGTTCAGGACTAGTTCGTTATTGACAACGGTTGCCGTAACAAGGTCTGGATTGGAATTGCTGATAACCGCAAACTCTAGCTCATCCACTTCTGACACAGTGATGTCCCGAAACCGAACCAGGTTGGCCAGACTCTCCACTAGAGGATTGGTAGGATTATCTGTAATTACAGGCAGTTCACCGAAGGCACTGGTGGCGAGGAGGGGAAGGGCGGCGATCGCATCCGCCACCGCTAAATCCGCCTCCGAAGCCAAGGCTCCAAAGACGGTAAATCCGCCATTTTGGTTGTCCAGGTTGCTTGAGTTGTCCGCCAGATTAAAAAACCACTGACTGGTGGCACTATTGGGATCGCCCCCCAGTTTTGCCATGGCAATGGTGCCCCGAACATTGGAGCGATCGCTCCTAAATTCGTTTTGCACCGGATCATTAGTGGCGATTTCCTGTACCGAGGAAATATCGGTGGTGACATAGCCCCCCCCTTGCACAATAAATCCTGGGACCGAACGATGCATAAAGGAATTTTCGTAGGCATCGGCCTCCACATAGTCGAGGAAATTCTCTACTGTCAGCGGTGCTCCCTGCCCCGGTTGGTCAAATAGAACCACTTCGGCCACCCCTCCCGCTAGAGAGGTGTCGTACAGCTCAAACCGCGCCACCAGCCCGGTTGTGAAGGGATCATCAAAACGACTGGAAAGATTAACAGACACCGTTGTGTCGCTTTGGCTGGTAAATATTTGATTGGGTGCAGTGACATTAATCGTCATAGTGTGTGTCTTAATTGGGGAACAGTGAAAGTGTTTTTTGTAAACGAATGTGTCGGCAGGGGTGAGGAGCCTTCAAATCGAGGTGATAGATGCCAGAGCCATCATAAAAGGCTGATTGTACGATCGACAACCCGTTAAGCTTATTTCCCTAATGTGAGGAAAGGGCGATCGCCATTACCCTATCCTTGACTCATCCCCTACCAATTGAGAGCATTTGAAAGCATTTCTGGTGCCCTGCCTCTGGCATCTACAACGATAAAAAATATCAGCGGACAAAATCAGCCTTAGTAATGTCAGTAATATCAGTTTTACGAACAAAAGCAATATCATCCCCATCCACCGTTATGACCGTGTTTTTGCCCAGTTGGGTTAAGGTAATATCGTTAAACGAAACACCAATAGCTCGGAATTTATCTTGACCATTGGTAAAGTCACGCACCTGATCGCGACCTTTCCCGGTTTGTAGGACGAATATATCTTTACCACTGCCACCGAAGAGGCGATCGCTCCCCTTACCGCCATCCAGTATGTCATTGCCCTTGCCACCCTTCAGCTTATCATTGCCACCGTCGCCAGACAGGATATCGTTGTCGTTACCGCCATTGAGGGTATCATTACCGCCGCCCCCCATGAGGGTATCATTGCCAGCACCGCCATTCAGCTTATCTTTGCCACTTCCCCCATCTAGGTCATCGTTACCGTTACCACCGATGAGGCGATCGCTCCCGCCGCCGCCAATTAACTGGTCATCACCATCTAACCCCAGCAAGCGATCGTTGCCGTCCCTTCCATCGATGATGTTGTTATCTGCATTGCCAAATACCGTATTAGCAAGATCGCTGCCCGTTAAGACTGGCGAACTATCCGGCACAAGGGGCGTAATAGGTAGAGGGTCGGCTGGGGCATCCATTGCAGGCGTATCGCCTGGGGAGGGAGGATTGACGGTATCGTCACCACCCGCCGATTCATCATTGGTCGCCCCATCATTTCCCCCATCGCTATTCCCATCGCTATCCGTACCATCGTCACTCACCCCATCGTCACCACTGTCGTCCCCTGGTACCATATCAATCGGCGGTTCCACAGGCTCCGGTTCTGGGTCCACCGGTTCTGGGTCCACCGGATCAGGAGTAACCGGATCAGGAGTAACCGTAACGGTAAAGGTGTCTTCTGTCGTTTCCCCTAACAAATTGGTAGCTCGAATCACAATCTCAGCAATGCCCGGTTGTTGATAATCTAGAATCAGTTGACCATTTGTCGATATGCTTGCACTAACTACGCTCGAATTGGAATTACTAACAACTCCAAAAGTGAGTTCATTTCTCTGGATAATACTGATATTGCTGTAGCGCACTAGCTCATCTTCACCATCAAAGCTATTGTCATCACTGATCAAAGGCAGATTCCCAAAGACTGAGGCAATACTCGATCCATTAAATACTTGGACATTGGCGATCGCATCAATAATATCCAGATCGTTTTGGGATAAAACCTGACCAAATACCGTAAACCCACCATTTTGGTTATCCAAACTGTCTGGATTGTTCGGGTCGTTATTATTCGCCAAATTAAAAAACCACTGACTGGTAGCACTATCAGGGTTATTACTTAGCTTGGCCATGGCAATGGTGCCCCGGAGATTGGAGCGATCGCTACTGAACTCATTTTGAATTGCTGCATCCGTCGGCACTACGTCAAACCCGACCGTATCTTGGAAATTAAATCCCCCCCCCTGGATCACAAAATTTTGGTTGGATCGATGGATGAAAGTATTAACGTAATCCCCATCATCTACGTAGTTTTGGAAATTTTGTACCGTACCGGGTGCCCCACCGCCAGCTTGGTCAAACAGCAACACATTCGTAACAGACCCTGCTAAAAATGGATCGTTGAGGGTCGCAGCAAGGGTGAACTGTGCCACCAATCCAGTGGTTTTTGGATCATCAAAGTTATTTAATAAATCGACAGTAGAGTCTGCCGCACTTTGGATATTCGTGAAATCAGCGATAGGGTTTACCGTAATAGTCATAATTGTGACATGGGATGAGAACGTTTAGTGAGAAGCCTCAATCCTAAGCTACAGGCACAATGGGGAGGCTTGCCATAGCGCGATGGCGCATTCAGAAAGACTTCATCATCGCGTTAACTCCATGAAGTATAGGATTAGAGGCGATTCGTTAGAATCCCTAAACTTACTGAGCCAGGGGTTTGATTCAGCTACTTTGCATCGTCCGCTGCTGTTTTTTGTTCATGAATCGGTTCCTTGCACATAGATCTGTGGCTGAGGTGTAGAGGTTGGGATAACTTGCCCAATAATTTGACTAGAGGTATACCCTAGTTGCCGCAACTGGTTCAGACACGCCTTGCTTTGCTCTAGGGGAACTGCTGCAAGTAGTCCGCCGGAGGTTTGCGGATCAAACAGCATGGGCTGGAGTGGATGGGGGATAACCTTGGGGCCAACGATGAATGCTTGACTAGATTGACGATTGGGGGAATGCAAAGAACTCAGATAGCCCTGTTCCAGGGTAGTGATGGCTCCGGGCAGAATGGGAAGGGCATCGAGCTGAAGTTCCACGCTGTGGTGGGCGGATTGCACCATTTCCAATAAATGTCCGGCTAGCCCAAAGCCAGTGATATCGGTGCAGGCGGTGGTGCCGTAGTGTCGGAAACATTTAACAGCGGCGTGGTGGGACTGGAGCATGGAGGCGATCGCCCCTTCAATCCACCGTCCCTTGGCCCGTAATTGCATATCGGCGGCAAATAATGTGCCAATTCCCAATGGTTTGGTCAAAATTAACTGGTCTCCCGGTTCCATTCCCCCCTTGCGCCAGAGTTTTTCCGGATCGGCAAATCCGTTGCAAGACAGGCCCAAGCCCAATTCCGGCCCTTCTACCGTATGGCCGCCAATGAGTTCGGCCCCCACCGCTGCCAAGGATTTGATTACGCCAGCGAGAAGCAGATATAGGGTATCTTCCAGTTTAGGGGGGATAGCATAGGGGAGAGTGGCGATCGCCAACACACTATGGGGCATGGCACCCATGGCGTACAAATCATTCAAGCAATGCTGGGTGGTAATTTGGCCCACCAAAAACGGATCATCCAACAACGCCCGGAAATAGTCTACCGTTTGCACTAAGGCCATATCTGGCGGCACTTGTATCACAGCGGCATCATCGGCAGCATCCAGGCCAATTAAGGTTGAGTCAGCAGACGGTTGCAGTTGGCTCAAAACTTGCTGGAGAACGGATTTGCTAACTTTGGAGGCACACCCAGCGCAGGGAATGGGAGAGTGGGAGAGTGGGAGAGTGGGGGAGTGGGGGAGCGGCAAGAGCTTTGAATTGTTTCGCTCCTCGTTCCTCGTTCCTCGTTCTTTACTCTTCCCCATCGGTGTGAGGTGGGTGAAACGCTCCATGAATTGCCGATCGATATAGTCTTTCCATTGCCATAGTCGTTTCATCGGACCGAGGGTGAAGCGACCACGGGAAGCGATCGCCCTTTCCGCCCCAGTTCCCACCAAAATCAGAAATTCTTTTTGCGGTTTGAACAGCTTAAGTGGTTGATTTTGCAGGGCGCGGCGTAGGTTGGTGTGGAGGGGTTGACCTTGACGCACCGCGAATACTCCGGCTTTGGGGTGGGGATGGTTCACCATGGTGGCGATGTCTCCCGCAGCGAAAATGTGAGGATGGGAAACGGATTGGAGATAGTCGTTGACTTGGATAAAGCCTTGGTCATCAGTGGCGAGACCGGATGGGGCAATCCAGGGAGCAGCAGCGGCACTTGTCACCCAAAAGACGCGATCGCATTCCACTTGACGACCCGATCG
>JAYKIC010000599.1:0-3078 GCA_035284985.1 Leptolyngbyaceae cyanobacterium | reverse complement strand
GGTGACGGTTCAAGATCAAGAGGTTAACCTTTCACCCAAGGAATTTCGCCTATTAGAGCTATTTATGCGCCATCCTCGTCGGGTCTGGTCCCGAGAGCAACTGATTGAGCGGGTATGGGGACCGGACTTTATGGGCGATAGTAAGACGGTGGATGTCCATATCCGCTGGCTGCGTGAAAAGCTGGAAGCTGATCCGAGTCATCCCCAATATTTAGTGACTGTGCGTGGTTTCGGCTATCGCTTCGGCTCTTAATTTCAGTAACCAGAGATGCTGCGCGGATTTATATTGGGTTTAGTTATAGGTGTGCTTTTGTTTGTGGGCGATCGCCTACGGCAGCGCAAACAGTTGCGTCGCCTGTTACAGAATCTCCCCCTGCGTGAACCAAGTGTGTCCCTTCCGGTCTTGAACCAGTTATCCCTGGCGATCGCCACCCAACAACGGCACTATCAGCTCCTCCAACAGCAATTGGAACGGGAACGCATCCTCTTGGCCCACGTCCCCCTCAGTGTGCTGCACATTGACAATGAAAATCGCCTCGTGTGGTGGAATTCCTCCGCCCAGGCGCTATTTAACATCCCCCCCGGAGCCTATCCCCAACCTCGATTGTTGCTCGAACTAGTGCGATCCTATGAGTTAGATCAATTGGTCGAACAGGTCCGACAACGGCAGGAGCCATGCCACCAAGATTGGACCTTTTTCCCCATTAATGCCAATCCGGCCCAGGTAACGAAACAACGGTCCTATGAGCTACGGGGCCACGGTATTCCTTTAGCATCGGGCCATGTCGGTCTGTTTATTGAAAATCGCCAGGAAATTACGATCTTGGAACAACAGCGCGATCGCTGGACCTCTGATGTCGCCCATGAACTCAAAACTCCCCTCACCTCCATCCGCCTGATTGCCGAAACCCTACAATCACGCCTAGACCCTGCCCTAGTGGGTTGGGCCGATCGTTTAGTGAACCAGTCCACTCGCCTCAGTAGTCTTGTGCAAGACTTATTGGATCTCAGTCAACTAGAACTAGACGGAGCGGGAGCCTTACCCATCCGCACCATTAACCTACCAGAACTGATTCAATCGGCATGGTTAAGCCTAGAACCCATTGCCCGCAAAAAACATCTTCAGTTCAACTACACCGGACCGACGCAATTGATGGTAGAAGTGGATGAATCTCGGATCTATCGCGTGTTCATTAACTTACTGGACAACAGCATTAAATATAGTCCCCCCCGGCAAACCATTGAAGTGGTGCTTCAACTCATCGATAGTCCCAGTCCCACCACAAAAACTGACCCAGCCAGGCCCATGGTTCAAATTGAGGTGGTGGACGCAGGGCCAGGATTTTTAGAAGAAGATCTACCCCATATCTTTGAGCGATTTTACCGAGCCGATGAATCCCGTACCCATCCATCTTCCTTAGTCGCAGCACCCTCTCAACGGTCCCATTCCCCAACACTGCCCAAGGAATCCCCTACCCTCTCTGCCACCTCATCGGACTCGGCTGACCAGGGACGATTACCGAAACTCCCCCCCAATAGTGAGGGTAGCAATGCGCCAGAGCCAAACTTGCCCCAACCCGGCGGCACGGGGCTGGGATTAGCTATTGTTCAGCAAATTATCAAAGCCCATGGGGGATATCTGGAAGCCTATAACCATCCCCAAAAGGGAGGGGCTGTAATTCAGATTCGACTTCCTAAAGACGGGGCTATGATCCTGTAAAATTAAGGTGTATCCTGACAAGGATTGCATACACACCTGTTCTCAAAATATTGCCTGAGCCAAATTTTGGGATTAGGCTGAAAACCCAATTTAACTTATTACGAAGCGCTCTCATCTATGGGTGAACGACTGCAAAAATTGATGTCTCAGTGGGGAGTCGCTTCCCGACGCAAAGCTGAGCAAATGATTCTGGATAGAAGGGTTCGCCTCAATGGTGCCATTGCCGAATTGGGCCAGAAAGCAGACCCCGATTCCGATCGGGTGGAATTAGATGGGAAGCTGATCAGCCCTCAAACCTCGGTGGAAAAACGATACATTCTGCTCCATAAGCCTGTTGGTGTTATTTCTACTTGCAGCGACCCCTGGAATCGTTCTACCGTGATGGAGCTGCTGCCTTCTACGATGGTGCAAGGTACAGGGCTGCATCCCGTGGGTCGCCTCGATATTAATTCCACCGGGGCGCTTTTATTGACCAACCATGGAGCGCTGACTTTTGGGTTGACCCATCCCCGACACACGATCCCTAAGTGTTATCACGTATGGATTCATGGTGTACCATCCTATGACACCCTACAACAGTGGCAACAAGGTGTTATGCTATCTGGAAGATTAACTCTTCCCGCCGACGTGCAGTTATTACACTCTCTAGGGGAGAAGAGTTTATTGGAAATTGTTTTACGAGAGGGGCGTAATCGCCAAATCAGACGAGTCGCAGATATTTTAGGTCATCCAGTCATCAGACTTCACCGTATTTCTATCGGCTCTATTCATTTGGGTGATTTGCCAGTAGGTCAATTTCGGACTCTATCATCTAGTGAAATAAAATTTCTCTTGCGGCAAGCGCAGACGTTTGCCCTATCAGACCAAAAGAGTTTCAATTATGATTCTGTCCATTTGAGAGGGCAAGGGTAATGAATCAGGATATATCAAGCTCAGACCCTCGCTCGTCCTATAGCCAGAGTGAGCGCCTTATTCAAATTGGCACCTATTTGCAGCAGGTGCGAGAGGACCAGGGTTTATCAATTGAGCAGGTTGCCACTAAGACGATGATCGCGGCCCGCCATATTCGAGCCATCGAAGCAGGCACTATGAATGTATTACCCGAAGCCGTTTATGTTCGGGGATTTATTAAACGTTATGCTGAGGTGCTCGGTCTGGATGGTACGGAAATTTCCACGGCGTTTCCCTTAGCGACTGATGAGCCTGCCTTTAAGCCAACCTGGCAAAATTCTGATGTAGCTCAATTACGTCAGACTCACCTTTATTTGGCATATGTGACGTTGAATACGTTGGCGGTCATTGGTCTGGGGGCAGTGCTAGTGCGCCTGGATAATGGCGATCGCCCCGGTGATCCGGCT
>JAYKIC010000598.1:0-6013 GCA_035284985.1 Leptolyngbyaceae cyanobacterium | reverse complement strand
TCGCGGATCAACATATTGGCCGAAAGTGGCCTTGAGCTGTTCCTTAGCCTGAATATCCGCCACCATCCGGTTGAAGGACTGGGACAAAAGCCCCACTTCATCGCCAGAAGTGACGGGTACTCGGATTTGCAGATTACCCTGATCGATGGCCGTGGCACTGGACACTAACCGCCGAATAGGGCGCACTAAGCCAAGGGTGACGAATGAGGCAAAAGTTAGCCCCACCCCGGTGGCGACAGCGGCGAGGAGCCAACTGGCACGAATCGCTTGTTGTTCATGGTGTTCCGCTGAATGGGCCGAGGCTGCCGTCACCTCCCCCAACTCAAACAAAATGGACTGAATCCGTAGGTCAAATCGATCTTCAAATTCTTCCAGTTGAGTTTCCAGAATTGCCGCTGTTTCCCAGTCTCCCGCTTCAATCCGCTCTAAAATATCGAGGCTCCGGTCGTGGAAACTTTGATGATCCGCTTCCAACACTTCTAAAAGTGGCTCTATCCGGGCAAATTCCAGGATGTCCTTCGTTTGGGTCGCGTTTTCGATGCCTGCTTGGGCGAGGGCGATCGCCTCCTCCAGTTCTTGATCGACCCATGCTCCCCGTTCTTCAAACTGGGCCAGTTCCGATGCAATCAGGGCCGGATCACCCTCATCACTGGTCAATAGCCGCACCAGCCGCTCATAGTGAATTTCTTGCTCCAGGGCATGGACATTGATTTGAGCCACTTCTTCCGTCAACCGGGTCAGATATTGGGACAAATCAATCAGCTCATTATTAACCAGGGCAATGTTGCGGTGGTTGATGTAGGTTACACCCAACAGGAGGGTCAACATACTGGTAGCCACCCCAAAGATTTTGGTGCCAATGGACAAGCTAAAGCGACTCATGTTCTCCCGTCCCTACTTCTGGGTTAATTGCCAAACCCCATCCCAGTCAGCGGGAAGGGGCTGCTGCCGTAATTGCTGAATCCGATCGAGATAGATCAAGGCGGGCGGATCGGGGGCTGTTGCGGTTGAGCAATGGTTAAAGTAATTTTCAGCGTCATCCCATTGCTGACTGCGATAGGCGGCTAAACCTTTGGCAAAATAGGTTTGGCGTTCTTGGGCGATCGCATCCAATTCATCCGTGTGCCCCAGCAATTCATACACCCGCACAGGTTCCGCCTTCCCGACCACCTGAATGATGTCCAATTCACGGGTGGCATAGCGATCGCTCAACTCTGCTTGGGTGTCCTGACTGAGGGCGATCGCCACGCCGTATTGTTGGCCCACCCCTTTGAGTCGGGAAGCAATGTTTACCGTATCGCCCATCACCGTGTAGGACTTAGCATTGGTCGATCCCATATTTCCGACCACCAATCCCCCCGTGGCAATGCCCACCTGGAGGTGCAATTTGGGTTGTTGGAATCCTGGGATGGTCGTTTGGGTCGGCACTAATTTTTGGATCTGGGCCAATTGCGATCGCTGCACTAATGCGGCTTCACAGGCAAGATTGGGATGGTTGGCCACATCGGCAAAAGGCGGACCAAAAAAGCCCATAACCAGGGTGTCAATAAATTTGTCAATGACCCCCGACTGATCCGAGATCGGCTGGGACATGATCGTCAAGTATTGATTGATGATCGACACCCACCGATCCGGTCCTAAGGTTTCCGCAATTTGGCTCAATCCCTTGACTTCGGCAAACAGGACGGTCATCACTTGGCGATCGCCCGTTGTCGTTGTCCCTTCCGTTTTACCCAGCAGTTGTTTGACCACACGGGGGTCCACATATTTGCCAAAGGTTTCTTCCAATTGGGCCTTGGCCTTGAGTTCATGCACCATCTGGTTAAACGCCGAGGCGAGGGTGGCAATTTCATCATGGCTGGAGACCGTTGCTTGGTGCTCCAAATCTCCCTGCTGCACCGCTTGAATTTGCTGATTGAGTTGCCGCACGGGACGCACTAAGCCCAAGGTGACGATCCAGGCACAGGCTCCCCCAAACGCGGTGGCTAGGATGGCGATCGCCACACTAATTTGCTGCACCGTATTTTGATGCTGTTGTCCCGCTGCTGCCGCCGCAACGGTAAACGATTCCAGTTCCAGTAAAATTTCTTCAATACTTTGATCTAACGCTTCTTCTTCGGTGGCTAGTTCCTGTTCCAGTTGCCGAGCGGCTGCCAGTTGCTTAGCGGCTAGTAAGACAAAAACCTCCCTCGCATGATCATGAAACTCCTGATGCTCCTGTTCCACATTCAGCAGTTTTGTTTGCAAAAACTCAAGTTTTTCGTGGGTTTCGGGGTCAGGGATTTGGGCGATCGCCCTTGCAATTAGCTCTTCACCTTCAATGATCTCAGCGTCAACCCCCGCATTGCGCTGCTCAAACGCGCTAATTTCCGCTGCAATTAGAGCCTGATTTAAGGTGCTTGCTTCGTAATGCTTGAGAATCCGCTCAAATAATACTTCCTGTTCTAGGGCATGAACGTCAATTCGCGCTACCCCATCGGTAATAGGAATGATATGCTCCGCCAAGGTTTCAATTTCCTCGCTCACCTGCCGGAGCCGATTTGACGACACGGCAACAACGACCAACAATAGCCCCAGCATACTGGCCGCAATCCCAAAAATTTTTACCCCAATGGGGAGCGATACTCCCATCGGCGTGACACGCCACCGCGTTTTCCACAGAGCCACCATGAGTTTGTCCCTAGCCCACCACCGTAACGACTTGGTATAAAGAATTCGCCTAGGGATCGCCCCAATGGGTTGACCTCAGCGTTGGGCATAGTGCCCGATAACTATCCGTGATCCCTCTGATGGTGGCTCTACTATAACTCACGGTTTGGGGAGAGTTCGGAACCGTTACGGATATTTACGTAGGTTTTGGCAGCTAACCGGAGCTTGCGGTAGGCTTTAGGCCCTAAGGTCTAATCGTTTTCAGGGATAGGGGGATGGGGATTGGGGAGGGCGATCGCTCCTCCTTTTTCAGTGTATTACCTGCTTAAGCGTTACGATTCGGTGCGTGAACTACATTGAGCCAGAAAAATGGTGGCATAATCAGGGCATTGAAATCTATCTTTTGCCTCTTCTGTATTGATCATGGTTGACGCACTCACCCAAATTTACAACGCCATCAATCCGTTTGAGCCGCTGGAACCGGACAACCCGCTCTATGTGGATTGCAATGCGGAGCGGGGCGACACGGATATCATTCTGGGATTGGGACGGGAAATTGTGCGATCCGATCGCTTTACCTGCCAACTGTTTGCGGGACATCGGGGGGCAGGCAAATCCACGGAACTGCTACGGTTGCGAAAGTACCTGGAAGAGAACGGCTGCTTTGTGGTGTACTTTGCGGCAGTGGGCGAAGAGGATGGCGACATTGATCCCCAGGATGTGGAGTATGGGGATATTTTGCTGGCCTGTGCCCGTCATTTGCTGGAGAAACTGACGGAGGCCGATCCGCAACCGCTGGTGAATTGGTTCCGGGACCGGGCCATTGCTCTGCAAGAGGTGATGCAAACGGAAATCAAGGTGGATTCGGTGGATGTGGGCATTGCCAAGTGGTTTGCCCAAGTAACGGCAACCATTCGGGCGGTTCCCTCTCAGCGGCGTAAAATTCGGGAATTGGTTTACCCCCACACAATTACCTTGGTGAATGCCCTCAATGAGTTTATTGCCGATGCCCAGCACAAGTTACCGTCGGGTAAGTCCAAGCTGGTGGTGATTGCGGATAATCTGGATCGGATTGTGCCGATTGTGGATGACCAGGGACGCAGCAACCACGATGAAATTTATCTCGATCGCAGCGAACAATTGCGGGGATTGGATTGCCATCTAATCTATACGGTGCCGATTTCCCTGGTGTATTCCAGTCGGGCCAATGACTTGAAGGATCGCTATGGTAATCCTGAGCTTTTACCCATGATTATGGTGCAAACCCCTGATGGTCAGTCCCATGCTCCCGGCATCCACAAAATGCGCCAAGTGGTTATGAAGCGGGTGGAGCCATATTGGCCCAATGCCAGTTTGGAAACGGATATTTTTGAGTCGGCGGATTTGGTGGAAATGCTGTGTCTGGCTAGTGGCGGCCATGTGCGGGAGCTGATGCTGTTGCTGAAGGAGGCGATCAACCGGGTGAGTGCCTTTCCCATTACCGCCAAGGCATTGCGACGGGCCATTGCCGAAACCCGCGATACCTATCGCCGCACGGTGAACAGAGACCAGTGGGCAGTGTTGGCAAAGGTCGCCCGTGTTCGCAATATCGACAACGATGAACCCCATCGGGATTTGCTCTTTCGCCGCTGCATCCTGGAATATCGCTATTATGATGACAACGATGCTCTGCAATGTTGGTACGATGTTCACCCGTTGCTTAAATCTACAGCAGAGTTCAAAGCGGCGGATGCTACCTACAAGCCATGACCACGAACCTACTGGATTGGGATGAAGAATTAGAGCGTAACCCTGAAGAAGAATATCAGGCGCTGTTGCGTGCCCTGCGCCGCACTGAGGGGTTTGGGCTGTTGTTTGTGGAATGCTCGGTGGACAAAGGAGAGCAAATTATTCAGCGGGTTCGTCAGGATCTGACGGCCAAAGCCATCGACACCCTCAAGTTCACTGAAGCGATTGAAGACGGCAATGTGTATCAGCGGATTAGGCAAACGTTGGCGAAAAACCCGGTCAATATTCTGTTTATTCAAGGGCTGGAACATTCCCTTTTGGACTATGAAGATACGAAGCGGCATCTCGGTTGGAGCGAGGAAGACATCCAGCCCCATAGCTGGCGAGACGTGCCTCGGATTATGCTGAATCTGAATCAGCAGCGGGAAAATTTTCGAGATAGTTTTAGCGCTTGTTTAGTGTTTTTGGTTCCTCAATTTGTCGTTAAATACTTGATTCATCGTGCCCCTGATTTTTTTGATTGGCGATCGGGTTCTTTCGAGTTTCCCAGAGATGACAATCAATTGGATGAGGACATTCTTAGATTATGTTTTGGTGATGAAAGGTTTGATGCCAATCAACAACTGAGTCATCAACAAAGAGCCGCTAAGATTATTGAACTACAAGTTTTACTGGATGAATTAAGACCAACGGCAGAGGAAAAGACCGTTGACCTGCTTTACGAGCAGAGTTTGCTCTTTTATCTCCAAAATGAGTATGAGGAAGCGGTAACTTGTTGTAGGCGATCGCTTGAGATAACGCCTCAAGAGCGGAAAGTTTGGTTTTGGCAAGGTGTTTTGCTGGGTGCCTTAGGCCGTTACGAAGAGGCGATCGCCTCCTATGACAAAGCGATTGAATTCAAACCGGACGACCATGAAGTGTGGTGGGGTCGTGGGATTTCACTGGCTGCGTTAGGTCGTTACGAGGAGGCGATCGCATCCTATGACAAAGCGATTGAATTCAAACCGGATCATGGTTTCGCTTGGTACAACAAGGTTTGCTGCTTCAGTCTAATGAAACAATTTGATCAATCCCTAGAACTGCTGGAAAAGGCCATTCAGCTTGATGCCAAATATCGAGAGATGGCGAAAACGGATGAGGATTTTGCAGCGTTGCGAGAGGATGGGCGGTTTTGGGAAATAGTGGGAGAGTGAAGGATTTTAGAGTTTAGATTTTGGATTTTGGAGCGGAGGGCGATCGCTCATCTAACATTTCTATCCCACGCATACATTAGAATTAAGACGCACCACCCAGTTCTTGATCTTGGGAGTAACCCTGATGGCAACCACCGTTAACCTACAAATTTCCCTAGAGACTTTAGTTCAGGCGATTCATTCCTTAGACTTATCAGCCAAGCATCAACTCTTGGAGATTCTGGAGCAACAAATCTTTGAAGCTGAAGAAGCGGAGTATGGGGATGATGAACAAAATCAGGCTGAAATTGCAGCCGTACAAGCTGAATACGATCGCGGTGAGTACGTCACCCTGATTGACTGACAAAACTTTTCCCCTCATCCCTAAATCCCTTCTCCCACAAGGGGAGAAGGGACTTCAAACCAGGTTCTTGGGTCGAAAGCCCCTCTCCCGCTCTGGGAGA
>JAYKIC010000597.1:0-26832 GCA_035284985.1 Leptolyngbyaceae cyanobacterium | reverse complement strand
GCAGTGGTAGATTCTTGAGCAACTTGACCACGATAAATCAAAGACATTGGGCTTTCTCCTAGGTAGATAGTTGTAAATAATGAATGGTTAAGACCAATTGGGAATGTTGGGGTTTTTAGTAGCGAGTGCCGCGATCGCTCAATGCGGGTGGCATTCGCCTAGTCGTGTGCTGCATTCCACGGGGATGGCGAGAGCGCCCTAAGACAGAGCCTTGCATTTTTGTCTCAGCGGTTTCTGGTAAAACAAATTCTTGGGGCAGTTGACCACGATGGATTAAAGACATTGGGCTTTCTCCTGTGTATGTTAAATCTGTTGTTGAACCTATATGTTGAAGCTGTATGTTGAACCTGTGGGGCAAACGGGTGTGTTGGCTGTGGATTAAAGATAGTGTCCCAGGGAACTTGGCTGAAAACCCGGTAAGATGAGCTAGTTAAGCTGGTGGGATCACAAAAAATTATTGCTGAACCCAGTGGCACACTAGCCGATCATTCTCGGTCATCCACTGAGCAGATAACCGGGTTGGTTTCACCTGGGAAATCCCCCCTCCGGTGGCAGAAACTAGGGGCAGTTGGCTTTGCCGAATGGCTTTGATGGAGTTGTTCATACTAATCATTCAGGTTCTCCTCTGGGATTGTGGGCCTATTGATAGATTCAGACGTAAGGAATCTCTTTTCAAAGACGCAATCGTGTCCGTTATCGCTGAACAAGGTGATGATTATCACCGGGAAAACCGATGTATGAATCCAGAAAAATGCAGCGAAGAAAGTAGGAACTCAAAGTTCCAACGGGCGGGTGTAATCCTAAGGTTGATTTCTTGCTGAGCTTCAACGGTCCATACCTCGGCAATTTGGGCGATCGCCTCCACAAAGGCTGGAAGCGCATCATTCCGGCAATAACGCTTGGGTACCCGTCAGCAATAGTTTAGATTCAGAAGCGCCAATTTTTCCAATCCAGCGGAATAACCACCAGTTGAGCAAGCCCAATACAGTCCACTGTCCTAAGAGTCCCAGAATAGCCGCTCCCGCAAAACTAAAGGGTTCAAAAATAGAGACCCAGGGAAAAAGGATGAACCAAATTGCTGGATAAGTGCCAGGGTTGGCAGAGGTTAGGCCCAAGGTGACGGGAATACCCATCAATAGCACGATTAGGAAGAGTAGGGCAGTGGGAAGGGCATGTTTTTCTCGCTTGAGGAAAATAAGCTGGGCAATGGTGGTGCAAATCAGCAAAACGTTGGTGGTGGACAGCAGGACGACAAAGGCAATGGCGAGGATGCCAAGGATCTCGGAATGCTGCAAGGTGACGACGATGGACATGGCGAATATGCTCCAATTCCCCACGGACAGGAATGCTTGGTAGAGGGTCCACAGAAAGATGCAGAATGCGCCAATCAAGAGGTTGAGGGCGATCGCCACCACGATGGGACTTTTCTCACCCCAAATCAAGTCTGACCAGAAAGAACGGCGCGATCGCTGATGCCAGGGGCGTTGTCCAGGTTGAGGGGTCGCGGCGGGTAACAAATGGCGATACCGTGCCCAATCATGCAGACTTTGCCGTTGGGGCGCAAGGGCCACAATCATCATCACCCACAGGGCCAAATTCAGTAGAAGTAAAAATAGTAAATGTTCCTCAAGCCAATAAGAGGGTGGCGAATAGGAGGAGTAATCTGACGGTAGCTCTCCCCCGACGGTCATCTCTTTGGACTGGGACCATGAGGACCAGCTAAACCCGACAGCCGCAATGTTGACCGCTAAGGCGAGGCCATAGCTTTGGGCCTTGGAGAGTAGGGTACTGGAGGAATTAAAGAAACGGCGTTCCAGGGCATACCATATCCAACGGCTGAGCAATGCAGCATTGGCTAGCAATAACAACAGCATGACCACGGGAACCATGGGAATCCCAAACCATTGAAATACGGAATCCGACACGATGTAATCATCGACAAAGGGGGATTGGTTCGCCCCCCGTAGCAACGAAAAGGGACTAAACAACAAGGCCCAGCTCAGGGGATTCCCGTCACTGCTATGGGAATAGCGGCTGGCTTGCAAGCTAGGAGTTGGATGAGAAAGACACTGCCGCCACCCAACCAGGCTTGAACCATGCCGAGGCTCATGTTGATCATGCCCATGAGCAGGGCCATGCTGAAGGTGAGGAAGGCGATCGCCACCGTCGCACTATAAAATGCGGCCATCAGCCCCCAGCCCAGCCCCGCTGACAAACCATGGAACAAATGGAGCGGCAAGGCACACCCCACCGCCAAGTAAATAAGCGCAGGTACCCCCAACATTTTGCCCATCAGAATTTCTGCGGCGGATTGGGGGCTAAGACGGATAAAGTTGAGGGTACCGTCCCGTTCTTCCTTGAGCAGGTTGTTGATGAGGGTGTAGGTACTCAAAATCAGGAAGGGAAACAGAACCGTAATACTCAAGCCCCAAAACGCATCTCGATGCCACTGGTTCCCATTTATTTGATACTGTTGCTCTCCCACCGATACAGAACAGGGGGAATAGCGACGGTTGCCATCGGACACCTGGGTTTGCCAATTTTCCAGGGGTAAGCAGTAGGAACTAGTGCGGGTAGAGGCCACAATCCGGGGCAGAGCCACATCAAAGGGTTCGCTCACCCCTTCCCGCGACAGAGTGAGGTTGACGGTGGTACCGGGAACCTGCTGGCGAAGGGTTTGGGCAGCTTGCAAACGGATACTCTCCGAGTTTAAGGCGTGAATATCTAGGTTTAATTGCTGAATCTCGTCGGCAAAGGGACGTTGTAGGGCCATGTCTAGCACGGTTTGTTTACTCACGTTATTTTCCCCAACCTCATCCCAGATGAAGGGTTGACCGTCAATGGCAATGATGCGATCGCCCACTCTCACTTGATCGCTATACTGCTCCAGCCCGGTCGCCGTAATATCGTAATTTGGATGTTTTTCTAGGGGATAGTCGTACTCCAGGTAGCTAATGGAAATTGGCCCGGTGCCGTTGTAGTCGGTTTGAATTTTGGGATAGGTGGTAACACTCAGGTGGCTCGGTTCCAGCCATCCCGGCAATTGCCCCCACACAATGAGCAGGAAGACTGCTTGGGTAATCAGGGCAAGGGCGATCGCCAACCCAATTTTGATCGGTTTAAGCTGACCTTTAAGTTCTCTCAAAAGCTGGGGATTCCAGTCGCCGATGGTGTCAAGGAGGGAGGTTAACATGGTTGGTTAGTTTAGGAAGTTCTTCGTTCTTCGTTCTTCGTTCTTCGTTCTTCGTTCTTCGTTCTTCGTTCTTCGTTCTTCGTTCTTCGTTCTTCGTTCTTCGTTCTTCGTTCTTCGTTCCTCGCTCTTCGTTCTTCGTTCTTCGTTCTTCGTTCTTCGTTCTTTTTAACTGCTTTGTTGATGGCCTATTTTAAAGAAAATTTGTTCTAGGGTTTCGTGGGTGGGATGGAAGTCGAGGACGGGGATGTTGGCTTGGATGAGCGATCGCAACAGCTCAACACAGTCTTGATCGGAGCCGGAAAATTCGACTTGATAGGGAACTGTGCCCTGGCTTGCGGGTGACGACGGGGGGGCAGGGGAGGACGGTGCATCGGGGGCAGGGAGATTTGTCCCTAGGGTACCCACTTGGGCGAGTAATTCAGACTCACTGGGGGGCGCGGCATCGGGGAGCAGTGGGGCGGAGCGATCGCCCTGGCTCGTCCGATCGGCACGGGACCAGCGCTGTACTAAGGGATGGTGATCCAAGAGGGTGGCAAGGCGAGCATGGGAATCGGGGGAGAGGACCGATAGATGGATGTGTTGCCGACTAAGGCGGCGGTAAAGTTCGGCAAGGGGGGCACTTTCCACTAGGTAGCCCAGTTCCATAATGCCGATGGAGGTACACATTTCCTCTAGGTCGCTGAGGACGTGGGAGGAAATTAAAATGGTCATCCCTGCTTCTTTGAGGGCGGCAATAATGTCGCGGAATTGGGCACGGGCCACGGGATCTAAGCCAGAAACAGGTTCATCCAGCAGGAGCACGAGGGGTTGGTGGATGATAGTACGGGCCAATCCCAAGCGCTGTTTCATCCCACGGGAGAGGGTGGCGATCGCGCTATCCCGTTTATGGGTGAGCTGGACCAGATCGAGGACTTCTTGAATGCGGCGGCGTTTGTCTGGGCCACGGAGTTTGTACAACCGGGCAAAATAATCCAGGTAATCCCACACGGTGAGGTCGTCGTAGAGGGGATAGTCATCGGGCAGATAGCCGATGTAGCGCTTGAGGGTGCGATGTTGGCGATCGCGTTGGAGGCGATCGCCATTGATATAGATTTCCCCCAGGGTCGGTTCTTCCGCCGTGGCCAACATCCGAATCAGAGTGGTTTTTCCCGCACCATTGGGACCAATCAAGCCATACACTTCCCCAACCCCAATCTCTAAGTCAATATCCTGTACCGCCAAATAGTTACTAAATTGCTTGGTCAGCCCACGGGTGGCGATCGCCACAGGGTTGTTCATGGTGGTATCCTCACTGGGTGGTGTGTGTTGTCCCGGCCAACGCGGGTGGGTTCTTGCTGATTCGTATCCACTGATGGCCGTCCATCTCGGTGCAGCCTAATCGGTTCGTCATCAGCTACAACCTGGTGGAGTGCCATTTCGGGTGTGGGCTGGAAGTCGGTTGAGGCCCCATTGGGTCATGGTATCATTTACGCCAAAGTATCCTAGTATCCTAATACCAATGCCACCAAAGAGGTGGAGATCGCAAGAAACAACGTTTGGAGAGTGACGCAACACAGGCATCTGTGTTTAGAAAGTTAAAAAACCCACCCCTGGCCCCTCTAGAAAGAGAAAAAGACCTTAGCGTGAGTTGTTCATCCGCTGATAACTCCCCGCTTTAGAGGGGTTGGGTGAATGTTAGCCATGTTGGCGATAAAATTCAGATCTCAAAATTTCAGACTGCGCAGTAAAGTCTGCTCTCAAGCGCTTCTATTTGAGCGATCGCCCAAGCAGAAATACACCCCTTAATAGGGTGCAGTTAACCTAGTAGTTTGTAACACCTTGCCTCCCAAACGATCGTTCTCTTTTAACTTACTAAAGTATCTAGACAAAGTAGGGTGCGTGACAACGCACCTAACTATGTATTCTTCCAGTGAAAAGGGAGTAAGAAGATTTTCAAGAGTTCTCGTTTTGTTTTTCCTCACTAGCCGTTAGCTGACGAGAACGACGTTTAAGCACAGTCCCCACTCCTATGGCACCCAAGGTTCCCACGATAGTGAGGGGTTCTGGTACACCAGCCACCGTATAGCTCTCATCCTGAGTTTGCCACTTTGAACTAATGCCAGTCAGGGTTGTACCACCTGAACTAAAATCACCCGTAAGTAGAATCCTAAGGGTATCAGAATAGCCAGATCCAAGTCCCTTATTGATGTTCCCACCATTACAATTGTTGCTACTGAAAATACAGACATCTACAGATTGATAACCACCCGGTGCCCGGTCATCAAGCGATGATTTGGTGAAGACTGACGCACCGTTTACGGCAACTTTCTGTATATCCGATGAAATGTCAAAAAAGACACTCATAATAGAAGATTGATAACTACTAGATGTTGTATTTGCAATAGTGAAATCAAACTCTAACGTGTTGTTGTTAAAGGTCAAAATATTAATATCGTAGGTGGCGGATAAGTCGTGGGTTAAACTTGAAACGTCATTGGCGGATAGATTCCAGTATCCCCGATCCAGTGCCCTGATATCGCCGTGCTTTAGGCCAATATCTAGTAGCGGCTGATTTGTAGTGCCACCTGTCCTGCCGCTAGGAAGAACGCTATAGGCATCCGCAGGGGCTACCGCTGCTAAGCCAATCGCTGCTGCACCACCGATTACAAACAGAGTCTCTAACCAAGACTTCATCACTTTCATGTTCAAATGCTTCCTAATCTCTAAAAGTAAGGCAATATGTTTACGGACAGGATATGTGTGTTCACAGCAGCTAGACAGTCACTCAGCCATACTGAGTAAAGCTCATACTCTCTCTTTAGTAGGATAACTGAATTTCTGGCCAAGGCAGATTGTTAAAGCCTTTTGTTCATTCAGACTTTAAACTGTAAGGCTATAGCTTTATTTCTTTTTCTTATAGCAATACGCATTGGGCTTGTGGCAACTTCACTGTAGCGACGTTTGGACTGAGGCTGTTACATAGCGGATAACGCCGATTTCAGTGCAGTTCCGGCCAATTTAAGGCATCCTAAAAGGGTAAAGGTTCAGGCATGAACTATCTTGGTTCCTATACTACGCATGCAAATCGATTCCCATTCCTCTGCCCCAGCCGTGTCACCCCCGTTACCCCCGCGCTCCAGTCTAGGATGGTCCCTGAGCGATCGCAACCCTGATACCATTCGGTCACTATTACCCTACGTCGAATGGTTTTACCAGCATTACTTCCGCGTCACTACCGATGGCTGGGAGCATATCCCCGATCGCCCCGTCTTGTTTGTGGGATCACATAATGGCGGACTGGCTAGCCCCGATACTCACATGTTTATGGTGGACTGGTTTCGCCGCTTTGGACCAGAGCGCCCAGCTTACGGACTGATGCATCCCAATGCCTGGGCGGTGTATCCCGATTTAGCCAAGCTTGCTGCTCAGATGGGGGCGGTGCAGGCGCATCCTAAGATGGCGATCGCCGCCTTCCAGCAAGGGGCCAGCGTTTTAGTCTATCCCGGCGGTGCCCAAGACGTGTTTCGCCCCCACCACCAACGCCACCAAATTGTCTTTCATGGTCGCAAAGGATTTATCAAACTAGCCCTACGGGAACAGGTGCCCATTGTCCCCCTAGTCTCCACTGGTGCCCACGATACCCTGTACGTTCTAGGAGATTGCTACCAACAAGTACGGCAATTACATGATTGGGGCATACTACCGTGGATTTTTGGCATTGACCCGGAAGTCTTTCCCATTTACCTGGGTTGGCCCTGGGGACTTTCCCTGGGACCGCTGCCCAATATTCCCTGGCCCCACCCCATTCACACTCGCGTTTGCCCTCCCATTGAATTCGATCGCTCTGGTCGAGAGGCCGCCAAGGATAGTAACTATGTGGATCAGTGCTATCACCAAGTGAAAACCCAAATGCAACAAGCCTTAGATCGTTTGGTGGAGAAGGAGCCGTTCTAAGTTGTCTTACCCGTCATTGTTTTCAGAGCTTTTGATGCAGCCATCAGTTTACTGGTACAATAATTCTCCATGTGTAGGGGCGATCGCTATTTCATCATGTCCCAAATCGATGGAGTCGGCCCATAGCCCACCCGCCTACTATCAAAGAGAGAGGCAAGCATGACGGATCTAGGCATCGTGGTTTATGGAGATTGGTCGGAATGGCTCACCGTTTCAGGCTACATTAGCTTTTGCCTCTTTATCACCTGGTGTGTCTTGACCCGTAGCTCGAAACCCTGACCGTATCAACCCTTTATCCCTTTTTACTAGAATTAGCAAACATACCCACGATTCTCAGCTCACCTTGATATAAATCGTAGAATTTACAACCCATCCTTCACATGAAATCATCCCTCAATATCACCCCCCAGACAACCCCCTATCCCCCCTTGTCTGAGACCCAATTAGAGCAAAACCAGCAACTCGATGATTTACTATCTAATCGGTTTATTGCATTAGACCCCAGTGGTTATTTCTTGATTTATTTGGACCGGGAAGCGGGGCTGATTTGTGCGGCGCACTACAGCAACAATATTAATGAACAAGGGCTAGCGGTTGATCCCGAAACCGGACAGCCTATTCCCTGCAAAGGCGGCAACCAACGCACACCCATCCAGGTATACACCGGGCGTACTGCTAAGGAATTGGGGATTAAGCTGACGGAGGACACCCCCCCCAGTCCTCTGACCCACCTTGATCATGCCCTCTATCTTGGCCGCGAACTGGTTCGGGCTGAACAGGCTCTGATTACGGGGCAAGAATATATTCAGGACTGATGGGTTTTGGCTTAAATTTAGCTTGGGGCTAGAATTGAGGCTGGATGGCTGAATTTAACAATACGCTACAATTTCCAGCCCTGCCTAGAGGGGCAAACATAAAATTAAAGCGTCAATCTTCCGAGTTTCCCAGCAGTCTCCCTTACCATTCTCAAAAGATGTAATGGCCCACTGCGCCAGAAGTAGCAGTGAAAAGGTGGCCTACCCCCCATCCTGTGGGGAACGCACTTTTGTGACAATGTGACCAAGAGGAGATCTCATGAAGATAGCGGTTGCCAAAGAAACCGATACGGGAGAACGACGGGTAGCCCTGACTCCCGATGTCGTTGCCCGTTTAGTTAAACAAGGGCTGAATGTCTCTGTAGAAGCAGGGGCAGGGGAAAAATCCTTTTTTAGCGACGAGGAATATGAAGCAGCAGGGGCTTCAATCGTTGCAGGGGCTGAGGCGGCTTGGGGCGATGCGGATCTGATTCTCAAAGTCCAACCCCCTGCTCGTTTGGAGAATGGGGGATTAGAATTGGACTGGCTAAAAGCGGGTCAAACCCTCATTAGCTTTCTGAATCCCTTGGCGGAACCAGAGCGGGTGCAGGCGATCGCCCAGAAAAATGTCACCGCTTTCAGTATGGAGTTGATCCCCCGGACGACCCGTGCCCAGAGTATGGATGCCCTCTCCTCCCAGGCATCCCTGGCGGGATACAAAGCGGTCTTATTGGCAGCAGCGGAATTACCCAAGTTTTTCCCCATGCTGACCACGGCAGCGGGCACCATCCGTCCGGCAAAGGTATTTATCATGGGGGCGGGTGTGGCCGGATTACAGGCGATCGCCACCGCCCGTCGCCTGGGCGCAGTGGTGGAAGCCTTCGATATTCGTCCTGAAGTCAAAGAACAGGTGCTAAGTTTAGGCGCTAAGTTTGTGGAAGTCGCACTGGAAGAAGACACAGCAGGGGGCGGAGGCTACGCCAAGGAATTGTCGGAAGAGGCCAAAGCCAAATCCCGTGAACTGGTGGCCTCCCACGTCAGCAATGCGGATGCCGTGATTACCACCGCCCAAGTTCCTGGGAAAAAAGCGCCCCTTCTGGTTACAGCAGAAATGGTCAGCAGCATGAAACCGGGATCGGTGATTGTGGATCTAGCCGCTGGACAAGGGGGTAACTGTGCCTACACCGAAGCAGGGCGCACCGTCAACCACCATGGCGTAACCATCATCGGTCCTGAGAATCTCCCCGCGTCCGTCCCCGTCCACGCCAGTCAAATGTATGCCAAAAACTTGCAAGCCTTGCTCCAGTTGTTGGTCAGCAAAGAGGGGGAACTCAATCTTAATTTTGAGGATGATATTATCTCCGATGCTTGTCTAACCCATGCTGGCGAAATTCGCAATGAGCGGGTCAAGAGTGCCCTGACCCCTGTTTCGGTCTAATGGCAGAGATCATTGATTCTCGTTCCCAGCGGGACACTGGGAATCTCGATCGAGGCTCCGCCTCCGTTTGCACTGGGAGTCGAAATGGGCTGGGAGCCGGAGGCTCTCTGTCCCGTTCCCAGCCTCCGGCTGGGAACGAGGGAATGGGTTCCCAGAAATCTATCTATCAATAACTTAAGGAGAATCAAACTATGGCAGCAGGATTGCTGACAGGATTGGTGGTCTTTGTGCTTGCCTCATTTGTTGGCTTTGAGGTGATTAACAAAGTGCCCCCCACATTACACACCCCCCTGATGTCTGGGGCCAATGCCATTTCTGGGATCGCAGTGGTGGGTGCCCTATTGATTGCCGGACCCAAGGACTGGAGTGTCACCGTTATTTTGGGACTGCTGGCGGTCATCCTCGCCACCGTCAATGTCGTGGGCGGTTTTATGGTAACGGATCGGATGTTGGAAATGTTTAAGAAGAAGGAGGCTTAAACCATGAATGATGTTCTGTTAAGTGGGATTGAGCTGTCCTATCTGCTGGCAGCATCCCTGTTTATTGTGGGCTTGAAAAAGTTGGGTTCACCCGCAACAGCACGGCAAGGGAATTTGTTGGCGGCGGTGGGGATGTTGATTGCGGTGGTGGCGACGCTACTGAATCAGTCGGTGTTGAATTATCAAATTATTTTGATTGGAGTGATTATTGGATCACTGATTGGGGCGATCGCTGCCCGCCAAGTAGAAATGACCGCCATGCCTCAGATGGTGGGCATTTTCAACGGGTTAGGTGGAGCCGCCTCGGCCCTCGTAGCCGTGGGGGAATTTTTGCGTCTGTTGCAGGAAAACAGCGAAAGTGTTTCCCTCGATGCCAGTGTCACAGCAGTTTTGGGCGTACTGATTGGAGGTGTTACCCTTACTGGTAGCCTGCTGGCCTTTGCCAAACTCCAGGGTTTAATTAGCGGCTCCCCTGTCACCTTCCCCTTGCAGCAGCCCCTTAACTTGACCTTACTCATCAGCTTCCTGGTAGGCGGTGCTTACTTGCTGATTCATCCCAATAATATTCCTCTATTCTTAGGCATCACAGCCGTTTCCCTCTTGTTGGGGGGGCTGTTCGTCATCCCCATTGGTGGTGCGGACATGCCCGTAGTGATTTCCTTGCTCAACTCTCTGTCCGGGTTGGCGGCCAGTGCGGCGGGATTTATCCTGTTCAACAATATGCTGATCATTGCGGGGGCATTGGTGGGTGCATCGGGGTTAATCTTGACCCAAATTATGTGTAAGGCCATGAACCGCTCCTTGGCAAATGTGTTGTTCGGAGCTTTTGGGGGCGGCAGTACGGCCAGTATTGCGGCATCAGGGTCCACGGGGGAGAAAGTGGTTCACAAAGTGGACCCCGAAGAAGGGGCGATGGTATTGGGTTATGCTAAATCCGTGGTGATTGTGCCCGGTTATGGGATGGCGGTGGCCCAAGCTCAGCACTCGGTACGGGAATTGGCGGACCAATTAGAGCGCCTGGGGGTTGAGGTCAAGTACGCGATCCACCCGGTCGCGGGACGGATGCCGGGACATATGAACGTGTTGCTGGCGGAGGCCAATGTGCCCTATACCCAGTTATCCGATATGGATGACATCAACCCAGAATTTGAGCGCACCGATGTGGTGTTGGTGATTGGGGCCAATGATGTGGTTAATCCGGCAGCGCGGGATAGTTCCACCAGTCCCATTTACGGAATGCCGATTCTAGAGGTGGATCGGGCCAAGCATACGATTGTGATTAAGCGTAGTCTCAGTCCTGGGTTTGCAGGCATTGACAATGATTTGTTCTATGCGGCCAAAACCATGATGATGTTCGGCGGTGCTAAGGAGATAGTGGCTCAGCTTGTATCGGAAGTGAAGCAGTTGGATTAAGCCTCAGGGAAGGCTAGGGCGTGGGAAACGATCACGCCTGTGGGCTGTAGCTGTGGGCTATACACCAATGAAAGCGATCGCCCCCAATGTGGAAGGCGATCGCTTTTTTTCAGTCACATCAGCCAGACCTTTATAGCCCTAAGCTATATACGTAGGGCTATACCTAGCTAGCAGATGAGCATAACACCACTAGCCACCGCACCTAGCCGGAACACTACCACCCTGTGCCGCCACAACCGTTCGGCACAGGTTATAGATGTACTGGTCAGCCGCAGACGGTTCACTGTAGAACTCACTACGGGTACCCGTGGGGGTAATAAAGCGGGCAGACACTGGCCCCGCTGGCGTATATTGCAGGGCGACATCATATCCCCACAAGCGACTAGGAGCATAGTAGTACTTGATATATTCATCACTAACCGGGGCTTGATTCGGCTCCCATGCATCCTGATCGAAGGGTGCCGTAGCCGCATTACTAAAATTAAGCTGCAATAAGCTACCGGAGAAATAGAGTTCACTCCAGTTCTCTAGGAAACGGGGGAAGTTGTGTAGCCCACCGTAGGCTTGCTCGGTCCGTGAGGGCACCAACCCACTCACAATCGTGGCATTGATTCGGGTTGTGGCAGCCCGGTTCATGGGTTTCATCGCACCGTTCACCAGACCAAAATCATAGAAGTCACTGTCGCTGTACCCTGAGAGATCGTTATACCCTAGCATTGCAGAGGTGGCAGTCTCTATGACCATTGGCATCCCATTCCGAGACACCACAATGGGGGAGGTGGCATCAGTTTGATCAACCCTGAGCCATTCGTAACCCGCAGGCAACGTTTTGCTTGGCCGATTTTGGTTGATATAGGAGGTGCGATCATTATTGCCACTACAGCCATAGTCCACCTCTGATGTAGCAATCTGGGCGCTTCCGGCCACCCCAGCCGTGACAAAGCTGTCAGCCATACTGCCATCACAGAAGTTATCGGACAAAATGGTGACGGCATCTGCCAGAATTTCGGAGGTGCGCCAGGTGTCCTTGTCGGCGGTGGCAAAGCGGCTGTCTAGGATGGTGCGATTGTCATAAAACTGAGCCGTGGTATAGGGGCTACCCGTGGGGAGCTTGGTCGTAAACTCCTCCAAACGGCAACTCTCAGCCTCGCCACAGCCCACGGTTTGATGCAAGTTAAAGTCCCCTTGAATGTACACAGGCGCATCAGCAATAAAGGATAGCCCCCGTTGGTTATCGTCATCCCGCGCCAACTCTGCGCCGTTCCGTAGCCGGAAGCCATTGGGTTGACGCATGGGATCGGGATAATAATCCACCGCCTTGGGACTCATGAGGTTTGTCGCAGAAAGGGGTGGATCTTGGGGATTAGCAGGGTCCGCCTTCATCCGACACCGGGCGTTATTGGAATTACTCGGATCGGCCAGCACCTCGTTATCGCCACAAATGACCCAGGTTGCTCCGGTTCCGATGGGGCGGACGATCGCATCTTCCCGCACCGTGTCTTCCCTGGCCGCGTAGACAATCCCACTATTGGGCAACCAGTGATCCGGATTGCCGTTGGTGTCAGTACCCAGGTCACCCGTGCTGTCGTCCAGCAAATCCCAGTCAATATCCAGCACACGGGTAGACATCATTTCGCGGCTGTTGAACACGCCTTTATCTAACCAGGGGACGGAACCCAGAACCGTCCCATCCGCCTTATAGATTTCATTGATCCCCGTGGTGGCGGTGGGGAGCACCCAGTCACTCAGATCCAACTTGCGGGGCGTGAGGGCAATGGTTTGCACTCCATTATCAGTGTCGTTCTCCACCCCATTGCCATCGCCATCATTGATCACCTTGTACACGTAACCATTGTTCACCCCAGTTTGAGCCGTAGTGGGGTCAAAGATATAACGGTCATTCACATATTCTTCTAAAGTGGGCTGATCGTCGTAGATCCGTTCTGGAGCGGTGAAGTTTTTGCCCCGGTGGTCATGGTTCCGCATGGGCATGATGTAGTACAGGCTAGGATACCGAATCTGCAAACTTTCACCGCAAACGGCTACGGAAAGGGCGATCGCCCGACGTTTAGAAGCTCCATCCCCACTACTCAAACCGCCCCCAGTCATCGGACCGAAGAGATTCGGGTCACAACCTGTCCGGAGAGAAACCCCTTCAGCCCCGGTTCTTGCCATAATAGTGGTTTCAGTGTAACCCGTGGTCAGATCCCAGTCGATCACAGAGGTGTTGTCAAGGACATTGGGCAGGTGGAGGTTATTAAATCCCTGGGCGCGATCGCGCAACAACTGATAGCCCACCAACAACGACTTCGCCAAATCCCCAAAGGCCCTCGCCTCGGCATAGCTAATGCTGGGCATTAGACTCAAGGCAATAATGAACTGATCCAAGGTAAAGGTATTCGCTAAATCAGGCATATCACAGACATACTCCCAACCTCCAGTATCGTATACACCCTTGGCAGTGAGTGGCAGACCAGAACCTGTGGGGGCACAGAGATACTTGGGATTACTCACCGGACTAGCAGGATCGATGATAAGAGAGTTGGGATCGGGGTCCACATAGTTGTCGTAGAACTTTTTAGCAGTCGGATATGCCCCAGTGTAATAAGGGTTAGGATCACCATTATCGAGTTTTTGGGTCACGTAAATTTCAACCAAATCCCCGTTGTTGCTATTGGCATCCATCAAGCTGGCAAAGGCTTCCCCCGTGCTGGTCAAGTTACTTAATGCTTTTGCCGCTGTTTTCGCTTGGTCAATGGCATTCTCGGCGTTGTAGGCCAGCATTCCGATAGTACAGGCGGCGGTGTGTAAGGTCGCCTGATCCGCTGGGCTTAAGTCCGCATAGGCTACGGTCTCCCCAGTGGGGTTGCCCTCAGCCGCAGACCCACCATCCAACATAGCCAGAATCCGGCGCAGCATCGAGAAATCCCCAAACATCGTCAAATTGGGCTGGGGATGCACATCATCATCCTGTACCGGGGCAAATGAGGGGGCACCACCTTTGGGATCTCCAGCCAGATGGGCTAGGTTACGGAGGGCCGTTCCTAGCGGTTGATTGGCTGCAATAGCATTGGCAAAATCCGCCTCAGTTGTCACCCCCGCAGGTGGGGCAAACTCCCAACCATCGGTCCCCTCGGCGTTCATAAAATCAACTTTGGGTAATGTCCCATTAGAGGGGCTAGCGCTAAAGGTTCGGCTAGCCTTGATCGTCGCCGCCGTACCCGGATGGGCCGTGATCGCATAACAAGCCGCCGGGAATGTCCCATTAGCATGGGAGCGGTGATACACCGCCATCGCCTGCACTGCCCCTAAGTTGTCATAAAGCTTGCGCCGCTGGAGGGTTTCGTGGCAGCGAGTGGTGGGGCAACTGGACGCAGTATACAGAGGTTCAGCTTCCCGCTCATCGGCAAAACCATTACCATCAGCATCAACGGTGTCCGTGAGTTCCCCATCATCGTTTAAATCCAAGCCCCAACCCTTAATATCGCCTAGATCAAGGCGCTGGCCGACAATTAACCGCATCCCTTCCCGCTGGGCACGTCGCTCCCAGTAGCCATCTAGACCAACCTTACGGGCATCAGCATCATCGGTGTTGATCAGTTCATAATCAGGAAGCTGGACCCCATCCATCAAATCCCCGGCAATGGGAGTGCCAATATTAGTAGGAATTGTACGTCCGGCATAGGTGGGCTTGGGACCATAGCGGTTATCCGCTCGAAAAAAATCATCCAGATAGGGGGTCGATTCCGCCTGGTTGTAAATGCGAGCCTCTTCCACAAAGGGCTTATCGTTAGCATTCCAGTCAGTTGCCCGGAAGGCGCTGGGGTCAGCGGTGCCCCGTGCCACGGATACATCTTCCGTTAGCAAGCGCACGGGGTCGAGGGCATAGTCGATCGGTTTCGGCGTAGTGCGGGAAACTGAATCGCGGCTACTATCCAACAGCACCTTGTCATCCCCTGTAATAATGGGGGTTAGGCCATACAAGTGAAATTCTGAACTCCCCTCAAAACTATTTTTGTTGGTGGTACCACTCAAAATTTGGCCTTGAAAATCGGGAATATTGCGATCCGAGTCCGCTTCTATATTTGTGACCGTAATCTCAGAGGATTCACGGCTATAGATACAGGATGTGGGGGCACTCACGAGAAAACTGTCAAAAGCACTGCCGCCGACGATCAGGTTGCCTTCAGTGTGCATGGCCCCATTCCAGTTAAACTGGGGACCAGGAAAGATTTCCAGGTCATTTCGGAACCAGGCTCCCCACTTGTTGCCTTGGGCCAATTGCCGATCCTGGTGAAACTCGATCGCGGATACGGTGCCATCTGCGGCATCGGGCAACACCAGAGCATTCACCTGAAAATTCTTCCGCAGGATAGCGGTGTTGTTGGAATCACGGAACCAGCCTTCTTCAATGGGATCAGCACCAGCATCGCCAACCTGACAGGCTCCGGTCGCGGTGTTCCCTGCACTCAGGGGGCCATGGCGAACTTGCAGGGCGTTGGCACGGGTGATTACGGCAGCATCCGAGGCATTTTCCATATCGGCGGCATTGGCTGGGGTGGCGAAAATGATGGAGTAGGCCACGGTGGCATCGTCAACCCCATCGTCATCCAAGTCGGTGCGATAAGCCCAAGCATTATCGGGATTGCCGTCCCCATCAATATCGAGGCGATCGGCTAGTCCGTTACCATCAATATCCAAGGTATTGCTCAAATTGAGGACGGTGGCGGCGGTGTTTTCTTCATCGGGAAAAGTATAGGGATCAACCACATTACCATCTGAGTTGGTAATCAGCAGTTGAGGTACGACCAGGCCGTCATAGCTGCGTTCGTCATTGGTCAACATCCCCATAAATTGGGCTTCACTGGGAAAACCACTGGGTAAGCGGGGATCGCGCCGACGGCTGAAGAGGAACTCTAGCTTGGCTTTAGCCCGTTCAATGGCTGGGGTGGCGGCATTGTAAACCACTCGTTGTTCCGTTGCAGTGGCGACTTGCTTGGTGCGTTCAAAACTGCGTAGGGTAATCGCACCGACGGCTAGGGATATCACTAGCAGCATCAGGATAGTGGTGGGCAGGATAAAACCTGGTTGGGGGTGGGGCGATCGCACCCTCAACCCCAACAGTCCCCGCAGCAGCCACGCCGATAAAGCAGTGAGCCAACGGCTGGGATGGTAACGCTTGAGATGATAAAACGGCAACCGTCGAGGGGTTGCCAATCGTGGATGGTTAGACATCAGGATACTCCGGTAAGCGGCGACGGTGTCATAAAAATATGCACGCCAATTACGGCCTATCTGGTGCATTGCCTTTCCCAGGGGAACTAGCGCAGTCGGGATACCACTGGGCAGCAAAACACAGATAGCCATCAACAGGGTGGTGATTGGCAGTTACTAAAGGGATGTAGAAATTGAGTGGTGTAGGAGTGTTGATTAACGGGTCAACGTTGGTCCCCAGAACAACCGGGTTCCCTCGGATTGAACATCCCTATTGGGCACAATCGCCGAGGCACCAGACAAGCACAAGATAGTGGGGCGATCGCATCACAACGGTAGGTTCAGAAAAAATACGATAATTTCCATGGCCTATCGCGAGAGCCACATTGGTTAGGACGTTTGGTTCTAACTGAAGTGCCTAGAGCTATCAATAGCCCTGGAATTGGGGTATCAAATTTGATAGGAATGAGCGATGAATTCACAACCCATTTACAGCAGTTACGGGAATGAAGTGGTAGATGGTGGAGCTGAAAACATACATGGCGATCGGAAATCACGATGTCTGAGTTCAAGTTTTAGCGGTAGTGCATCAATTAATGTCCTTGATTCTACGGTATCACCTAGAATGAGGGCACGGACAAAGGTTCAGTAAAGACACTGTGAAATCCTAGTTCTTTTTTCTTAACCAGAGATTGAAGATCGGGACATCTGTTAATTTTTCTTCTTAATGTTGAAAAATAGGGGAGCGATCGCCCCTGTCACCGTCAGTTCAGCGCTTGCCGTTTTACAGAGGAATGCCCGTATAGGTATCGGGGGATGAGCCAATATCACAACTCAGCACCACGGGTTCATCAGCAAAACTGATCAGTTGTAAATGTTCGGGATTGGCTAAAAATTCTTTAGCGGCGAGATATCCGGCAATGGTCCAGGTTTGGTGCAGACGGGCTTCTCGCCCAATGAGGCGACCGTGGCGACCATCGTAATATTCGGGCCATTGATCGTTGGCGAGCTGAGCTTCAGCAATGGCGATCGCCGTTTTCCCCAAATCCGGTCGGCCACATTTCTGGGCCACCGCCACCAGCAACCACAACAACACAGGCCAACTCCCTCCATAGTGATAGGACCAGGGCAGATTCTTGCGGTCCCACCCCGTTTCCCGCTGCCAATCTCGCCCTTCCAAGGCTGGGAAACAGATTTTCATGGGCATTTGCGCCACCAAATCGCCCCAGCAATCGTTCAACAGGGAGAGTAACTGCTGGGTCTGAGTCCCATCCGCCAATGAGGTGAGAATGGACAGGAGATTACCCTGGGAGAAAAAGCGAAAATCCATGCGAGCCGAACCCAAATTTCCCACAAAGTAGCCGCCGTTGGTGGGCAACCACCCCGTCAGCCATTCGGGGATCGAATCGGGGTAAATATTCAGCCAATTCGTGGCAGATTGACCAAATTGCTCGACTTTATAACGATAGATTTCATTTAGCCGATCCCAGTTCAGCCAGTAGTATTGCTGGATATGGTACGCCAGTTGACTAATGCGTTCTTGCACCGCTTTTTGGTAGCCTGCGCCATCGTCCGGGTCCACCAACAATTCCTTGGCGGTACGCAAGGCGGCATAAAATAAGACCTGAATTTCTAGGGGGTAGCCGTATACGCCCATGCGACGGTCCACCATGAAGGAACAATCGGGTACGAAAAGGGTGGGAAACAAATCAAATCGGGTCCGTAAACACAGATCTAAAATACGGTGAATCACCGCTTGGCATTCGGGGGAGTGGGCCAGTTCACAATCTCCAGTGACTTTAACGTAGGCCCGCCCCAATCCCTGAGACTAGCGCGGAATTAGGGATTCGGTATAGAATTGAAAGGTTGACCTTAAAATCAAAATTCTAAGTCAGGAGTTCTTATGGGAAGAGGCGATCGCCGCACTCGGCAGGGCAAAATTAGCAATGGTAGTTTCGGCAAAGTTCGACCACGCAAAAAGAAGAAGTCAGAAGCAACGGAGCAAGCGTCAAAGCCAAACAACGCCAACTAATGCCATTGCAATCAATAACCAATATTGTTGACCCCAGAGTCCTGTGTGAACCCTGGGGTTTTGCCATGGAGGGCGATCGCCACCCTAACCGGAACGCTGGCAGCCCCCACAACATAACAAAATATTACAAAAAACCTCTTTTTAGATAAAAGACCCAGTTTCAGACTGGTTCCCTACTTAGAGGCAGTGAGAGCTAGCGAACCGTTCCCCCACTGTTCCCATCGGATCAAACCGCACGGAGCCAACCCGGACAGTTTAAGATCTTGACCCTAGTCTCCATTGCGAGTCCCCCTAAGCAGTCCCCAGATTGAGTCCCCCTAAGTAGTCCCCAGATTGAGTCCCCCTAAGTAGTCCCCGATTGAGTCCCCCTAAGTAGTCCCCGGCTTGAGTCCCCGGCTTTTGCCCCCATCATCATCAGCTTATTTGTAGCCCCCAGTCCTCTTGTTTGGCAACTTGTCAAATCTGTTGGTACGGTCAGAGAGTAGGCTGTGTTGGCCTTTTCTAGCCGGAGATCGAGATCCCCCAGCCAAACTTATGCTGATAGCCTCCACTGTAAGACCGTGCGCTGAGATTGTGGTTTGAGCCATACACAAACCCATGACCCCATAGATTCTTGCCGATTTAGCCACCTATTTTAGGCAGACCCACTATCTACTTTAGAACCCCTGGATTGAAACCAATCCAGGGGTTTTGGCCTTTCACAGGTAGGTCCACTGGTTATAGGCAGCCGCCTGCCCATGGTAAACCCCGGTTGAATCCACTAAATTCCAGACTGTGACATCTTTAATCATGAAGCGGCGGCCTGTTTTGGAAATGCGAACACCACTATAGTCAGTGCAGTATCCTTGGGTGGTGACTTTATGGAGGAGGCGCGATCGCTCGTCTCGATTGGGCGGTTCAGCCGATAAGCGGGACGGTAACGCAGTGATTTCGTCCCAGGTCATTTCAAACAACGCCATGGCGGTCTGATTCGCATAGGTGAACACTGGATCGGCGGTAGCGTCGTGGGACAACACCACAAAGGGTGCCGCAAAGATGGCCGCCGCGATCGCTCCATCCGCTCCATTTTCGGCCCCATCCTTAGCCCACTTCGCCCCATCAGCCAAGGGAAAAGCGTGATGCACCATATCCTGACCAACGTAGCGCTGGAAACTTTGGCGCAGAAGATTAATGTGATCTACCTGGTAATGGTTGGCCGCACTGGGACACTGCAACAGAGACATGAGCGATATAAACCGGGATAACAACCTTCATTAGGGTAGCATCTGCCATCACTAGACAAATTTTAGTCTGCCCTGAGTTGCTACTTTGTCCTACCAGTGTGAGATGGGGCATGGGGCGTGGACGAGGAGAGGCGATCGCTTATTAGTTACTATTCTTATTTATTCCGAGGATTAGGGCTTAAAAGTTGACAGTCATTTGCTACAATTCTAAGAGGACTTAATGAAATCTATTTTCATTTGTAACCCACAGATAAAACTCATCTGAGGGTAGCAGCAAACCTCAGACAAGGGCGTTATCGCTCAGTCCTAAAGGCAAGCGCCAGAATCTACCTGAATGGAACAAACGGATGGCATAGAGGGAATCATCCCAAAGTGGAGTCTCCAGCCTTTATTGATAAGTATATGCAATTGAATATGATCCATGCCTTCCCCAAATCCAACCCTATCGATTCAACCATCCACCTTTAAACGAGTTTAATTCTTATTCCCATGCTGACCCTAAATGCTATGTATTCCGATGACATACTCAGACAACAGCTCAATGAGCGTGGGTTACGCTTCACACCCCAACGGGTCAAAATTTTGAAGATTTTCCAAGCTCTACCACGGGGGATTCACTGGAGTGCGGAAGAACTCCATGAAGAGCTGGTGGAACAACAAGAGCGCATTAGTTTATCGACGGTTTATCGCACCCTGCACATGATGACCAATATGGGAATTTTACGGGAGTTAGAGCTAGCGGAAGGGCACAAACACTATGAGTTGAACCGATCATCCGTCGAGCAACATCACCATTTAGTCTGCGTCCATTGCAACCACACCCTGGAGTTTGCGGAAGCGGTGGTGGACAAGATTGGAGGGAAACAAGCGGACTCGTTGGGTTATCACGTATTGGACTGCCAACTCACATTGTATGGGGTGTGTCCCGACTGTCGGTCCCAAGGTTAGGGGGCGATCGCCCTGAGTCGTCTGACCCTAGCAGTCGTCTGACCCTAGCCCGACTGTGGACCCCAGTGCCCCAGGTGTGCGTGAGGAGATACCAAGGGCATAGGGGAAGAGACTGGCAGCATTCCCGCTTTACTTTAATGCAACCTGTTCGGGGTTGGGCACAGCACAATGCTGCTGCACTAGGTCTGGGATCATCTTAGGTTTTACCTGGCTATATTTGGCTTTGTCAGGCATGAATACAATGTTGGGTCCGGCTTTGCAGCGATCCATACAACCTGTATGTTTGACGGTCACTTGGTCAGATAGTCCCATGTCTTGGAGCGATCGCTCAACCATATTGGCGATCGCCCTCCCCCCCCGCTTCTGACAAGACGACTTCTGGCAAATCAAAATTTTAGCGGCCTTAGCCTGCCGAGCTTTGGGGACTGGATCTGGACTCAGCTGGATTCCATCAGGATGGAGCGGGTCCAGTTCCACGCTTGACTCTTGGCTTGGCCCAAGCGCTCCAGACGGAGCCGGAATCCGCACCACCTCATCCGCTTTCAGGCGCATGGCATCCTGCTCATCATCCCACTTTTGCTGCCCAACCACCTGCACCCAATCCCCCGCCACCAAATAGCGGAATAACATCAGTTGCAACGACTTGCGTAGCTTGATGGGGATAATGCCATCGGGGGTCATAACCTGGAGATATCTGAACGGCGACTTCTTTCCAGGCATAAATCCGAGGAATTGGCCTTCCAAATGAAAATGCTGGGACGAATCAGCGGGGGAATGGATACTAGACATGGTGACGCAATGTAGAAGGATAAGGGTTAAAGCTCACACCAATGTTTCAATGAAATTGGCATTAATGCGAATCGATCTATATTAAGTCTAGCGAACTTTTTAAGCATTAGACCGATTTTAACGATCGTTTAGATGCACCTGACCGGACAACACCATAGGGTCTGCTTTCATCTTAATCAAGTCTCTAGAAGCGTTTGGGGAACTAGTGGCTAGACGCTTCGGGCCAACCGTCCCTGAAAATAATCCTTGCAAGAGACACACTGAACCGAAATTACGGCCAATCTCTTGATATCTATTCTCAATAATCTAGAAATATGATTTCCCCGACTGCACTACAGCAAGTGTAGGGTGTGTGACAACGCACCTTACTGCTTTGATGAGGTGAGTTTATCGGTGCGTTACTGGCTACCCCTTGGATGGATCACGATAGTGTATTTCATGGGACGACCATTACGGAAACTACAACCGGGATACTGCTACCACATCACGGTGCGGTGCAACAATCGAGAGTTTCGGCTCAATCGGGTGGATTGTAAAGACACCCTGCTTTATGCCATTGGAGGATTTTGGATTTTGGATTTTGGATTTTGGATTTTGGGTTTGGGATGGGGAATCTTAGGATTGGGGTGATTGGAATATCAAACGGTGAATGAGCAACAATTTAAGGCGCGGACGAAGCAGTTGGCGTTACGGGTAATTCGCTTGGTTGAGGCGTTGCCGCAGAAAACTTCGGGGTTTGTGATTGGGAAACAGTTAATCCGGTGTGCGACTTCGGTGGGCGCAAATTATCGTTCTGCTTGTCGAGCTAAGTCTAGGGCTGATTTGATTGCTAAGTTGAGCATTGTGGAAGAGGAAGCGGATGAGTGCTTGTACTGGATGGAACTGTTGGTTGAAGCCAAGCTAATTGAGGAGGAGAAAATCAAAAAACTCATGGCGGAAACTAACGAAATTGTGGCAATGACGGTCTCATCGATTAAAACGCTCAGAAGTCGTAAAAACTGAGCCGATTTTCGATTTTGGATTTTAGATTTTGGATTTTAGATTTTGGGTTGGGGATTTTGGAGATTTGCGTTGGGAAGTTTGATTTAAAGTGGACTCTCCGTTTGTAATCCTACTTTGATCTTGAAGGCTCGATTCCCCTTCCAAAATCCAAAATCCAAAATCCAAAATCAACCTTCTATAGTCTTACTTTAAGTTCCAATGCTCGCCCCCCTTCCAAAATCCAAAATCCAAAATCCAAAATCAACCTTCTATAGTCTTACTTTAAGTTCCAATGCTCGATCCCCCTTCCAAAATCCAAAATCCCCAATCCAAAATCAACCTTCTATAGTCTTACTTTAAGTTCCAATGCTCGATCCCCCTTCCAAAATCCAAAATCCCCAATCCAAAATCCGCAGTGCCAGGTAACGGATTGGCAGACAGTACTTGATTCGTAGCAGAAACCTTTTAGAAAAAAGATTTAAAATCTGCTGGAACCTTTATCTGCTACACTGAGCAAGTCTTGACGCGAGAGAAGAGACCGAGACCACAACCAAACCCCAAACCACACACACACCCCCGCCCAAAACGGGGTGGTGTGCGTAGGGTGCCGAGGTGTCGAAGATGACATCATCATACGTAAGCCAGTCTCCATCTTTTCTCCAACCGACGCGATCGCCAAATCGCTCCCAGTCTCGATTGTAATCCATTGGAGAGCCACATTCCTCCCACACCGCCTTCTGTGCCGAAAAGCCAAAGTGATTATTACTCGCATTCAGCCACAGCCGATCCATGCGGAGTAAATCATCACAGGGCATGGTCTGTAAATCCCGCACCGCTAAGCCAGAGGTTTTGCCCACGGAGGCTAAAATCATCCGATAGGTTTCCTTATCGGCGGCTTTCCAGTCCTGCTGTTCCAAGTATTCTGCTAACTTTTGATAGCGCAACTGTTGCAGCGGTTCCGTTATCTCTGGTTTTACCAGTTCCGCTTTGGGATAGGCTTGCCAACAGCCATGGGCCAAAAACAGCGCTTCATCCGTGCCCTTAGCCGTCAGCGATTGAATCAACTGACTCGGATTGCGCTGGGCCGCATAGAGCAGCGTGGTGTCTCGCCAGTTTTCATCCTCAGCCTTGTCCACCAGCAGTTGCTCCTGCTTTGTCCGCCGAATTTCTACCGCCGCCAGATATTCCTGAAAGGTGCGATGGGCAAACTGATAGTCATCCGCCTCCCGCTGCACCATCAGTTCGCTCACGTCAATCACCTGCTGCACAAAGATTTTCACCAGACTGGAGGAAATGGTCCCAATTTCTTCTAGGTCATCCTTGCTCAGGGTGCTGACGTGGCGTTGGGCTAGGGCCACCACATCCTCAAAGGCCAGTTGTAGTGTGTTGCCCTGCTGCTGCATCGCCAGAGCCATACCCTGCAAGACTCGCTGATTGGCTGGATAGGGAATCACCAGTTCTTTTCGCTTGGCTCTGGGGCGCTTATCCAATTGCAACTCACACATCCGGCTGTATAGTTCCGCTCGGTACTGGGGCAACTTGTCGCCATAGTATCGGTGCAACTGGGCAATCATATTCAAGTTGAGCGGATTATCCGTCATCTTTTCCAAATCATCACTTTGCTGAATTTGCTTCAACAGTTCATCAGCCTTGCGCTGGGCATCTTGCCGACCCTTGGGAGTATCCCGGTTGCCTCGGTCATAGCGCTCTTGCAGCCAATACCATCGCTCTACAAAATCCCGTTGCTGTTCGTCATTGAAGGGCCGAATAAAAATCCCCGTATCAAACTTCTCGCCCGTGTAATCCCCATATCCCGCTGGGCGAGTGGTCAGCACAAACATCGCCTTGGGATAATCTCGCATTTGCTGATTGATCCAGCGACTCACCGCCGGACGTAACTCTTTCGTTACCTCATCAAAGCCATCCAGCATCACCAGAATGCCACCATTTTTGAGCAGGGTTTTCACCCAAACCGACGGTAGCTCAACCTCTTTGCCTCCGGGTAAATCTGGCAAATGATGGGATTGAATCAGCGTTGGCAAATCGGGAGCATCCTCGGCGGCGATGGTTTCCCGCCATTTCCGCAAATACAGCAGCACCGGAACCAGTTTGGGCAAATCCGGGTATTGATGCCAAACTTCCTGCGGTTGATGGGCGTAGACATAAACCAAATGCTTCAACAGCGTGGTTTTGCCATAGCCCCCCAACGCCTGAATCACCATGCGACGGTAGGCGGACACCGTTCCAATTTGCTGGAGAAAGTCCCAGATTTGGGGTGGGTTTTCCTCTTGCTCTGCTAACTGTGCCCGAAGTTCAGCTTCTTGCCGCTGTTCACGGGAGAGCAAATCATCCCCGTGGGAGCGCACCGTCGTCACCTGCAACGGCACAAACACCTCCGCCAATTGCACATTCAAAATACCTTCGTCCCTGGGTGCATCTTCGTCGTAGTGGTCTTCGCACTGATACGCCTGACAGTTGAGGTACTGCTGCTCATAGTCGGAAAAGCGCCACCGCACCGCCGATACAATCTTGCCCAAGCCATCCACTGTGGCATCAGCATCCTGCTTGGCCTGTTCTCCTGCCCGTTCTTGCACTCGGTCCACAAATGCCTTGCCGTAAGTTGCCCACGCTGCGGTGATCGCTGTAACCGGAAGGCTCCACAGGACTTGAGTCAGATCATTGTTGATGAGTGAACCGATTAAAGGAAAACCAGCGGCACCTAACGGTCCCCAACGAATGAGGGGTTGTGTCCAAGCTGGCAATTGAGGCGGTTGATTGGGCATGGTAAGAGGCAAGGAATAAACTAAAAAAATTCTAGCCCATGTATCCGTGAAGCCATGCACTTAAAAACACGACTTGATTTTTCAAATCTTCAGCGGATTGAGCGCTCATCAGCCTTAAAAGTCCTTTCGTCTGATCACCGATCGAATAATCTTGCCGCCCCAAAATAATGCCTGCGTGACTTTCTGGCTGGGTTCTTCACCAAGAGCCTCTGGCTCCAGTTAAATACGAGGCGGAGCCTCTAGCGAAGCCTCCCAGCGAGACGCTGGGAAGCAGGAATAAAATCTCTTGCATTGAAACTGTAGATTACCCGTTGATGGTCCCACGCCCAAGCTAGCTGTTCTGGATCGGATTGAGATAATTGGCCCGCTTCAAACGTTGAAATGACATCTGCCCCGCGATTACGCAGCGATCGCAACAGGCGATTACGGGTCGCATCCTCATCCAGGTACAAGCGAATTCGAGCCATAGTGGATCAGATTGCGCCCGTATGCTGTTGCGCCAATCGCTCATATTCGGCAATATCTTCGGCTAGGTCCGTATCGATCGCTTACTGATTTGCGTAATAGTAAGCGATCGCCCCATAGACTTAAGCCAGCGTTAAATATTCTTTATCTTGCATAAAGTTTTCCATAGTTATAGATTAGCTTATCTCTTGATTCAATAGCGGCGACGGGCCTTGCTCACCATCTTGCGGGAGAGGCGCAAATTCAAATCCATCTCGTCGGCCCAGTCTTGGAGAATGCGGAAAAAGGTTTGGCGATCGCCACTCTGCAACACCGCCGTTTGGTCTGCTGTCTCAATCGCATAGGGATAACCGCCACCGATAATCACCTCTCCCCGCACCCAGTCAATTACTTGATCCGCAATGCCATCTTCATAAATCCACCGAGGCATCTCTAATCGAGCCGGATAGGTATGGCGGGTAGTTTTCAGGTAAGTGAACGTGATCTGATCTTGCTGTTCAGCGTAATCGCGCAAAATTCCAGCCCGTTGGCTGAGCATTAGGGGGGTGCGATCGCCCCATTCCATCTGATAATTCACCAACTGAGCATCATGAATCGACAACATCTTCGGTAACTCGAATGCCTGCTCGATCATGACCGTTAGGTCACGGGAGTAGGTCGTGTCCACGTAAGCCACTAGGGGCACTCGGCAAGATTGACTGGTTCGCAATAGCTTGAGTAAGCAATCCACATAAGCCTGTTTCAGTTTGGCTTCAAAATCATTGGCAAAGGTTGCGGCCAGGGAACCATCATAAAACACCAAATATTTTTCCCCTTGGGCCACCGCTGGGGCACGAGCTTCCATGTACTGCACTAAACGATTCACTTCCATCTCTAGGCGACGAAAGTTGACCCGCCGATCCACGGGATCGCCGCTGGTGTTAGCCTTCAACTCACTGGGGGTCATTACGTCCACGTCAATGTCTTTCTCGTAACTACCATTGGCGGAGTGGGAGTTTTCAAACCAACCAATTTGGACCAGGGCGACTGGAATTGACAGGTCTTTACCTGCGAAAATCTGAGAACCATCCACGGCAAATGTCGTCACATCCGTGAGTATCTGCCGCACCCATTCCATACTTTCTTCTCGATTTGACCAGCCAAGTTG
>JAYKIC010000596.1:0-11613 GCA_035284985.1 Leptolyngbyaceae cyanobacterium | reverse complement strand
TCCAGTAAATACTAAGGTGCAATGGTGGCCTTGGGATCGCAGTTGGGTGGCGAGGGTGGGGGCGAATCCTGAGTGATCGGCGAGGAGGAGCCAATGTTGAGGGTGAGGCGGTGAGGCGGTGGGTGAGACGGTGAGGGGGTGGGGTCGCCATTCTATTTCGTAGAGCCAGGGAGCGATCGCCCCCTGATTCGATGGAGCTTTGCCACCCTGAGACCGTGTTGGAGCGACTGGTTTAACGTCGTCTAACCAATAATGTTGTCGCTGAAATGGGTAGGGAGGCAGGGGAATTTTATGATAATCGTAATCTTGGTTGAAGCTAAACCAATCGATGGGACTGCCCTGAACATATAATTGGGCCACGCTTGCCAATAGTTGCGCCCAATCGTTTACCCCCGATCGCAACGAGGGCAACCAGTGTTTAGACTCTTGGGCTGAATTTGGGGATAAACATTGCTGTCCTAGGCCCAGCAAAATAGGTTTAGGCCCACATTCGAGGACAACATAACAGCCTTGGTCGTGCAAGGTTTCCATTCCGGCGGCAAATTGGACGGGGGCGAGAATATGCTGGCACCAATAATCGGCGGTGGCGATGTCGGCGGTAGCGACTTGCCCGGTGATATTACTAATGAGTTTGAGCCGAGGGCGGGAGTACTGAATTTGCTGGGCCACCTGCTGAAACTCCCCTAGCATCGGCTCCATCAGCGGGGAGTGAAAGGCGTGGGAAACCTGTAGCCACTTATGTTTGATGCCGATCGCCTCTAATTGGGCCACCGCTGCTTGTACGGCATCATTCGGGCCAGAAATGACGGTGCTGTTGGGACCGTTGAGGGCGGCAAGGGCGATCGCTGGATCATCAATTACCGCCCTTACCCGCGCTGCCGAGGCCATCAGGGACACCATCCCCCCCCCCTCTGGCAATTGCTGCATCAACCGTCCACGGGCGGCTATCAGTCTTAAACCATCTTCTAAACTAAAAACCCCAGCCACACAAGCGGCCACGTATTCCCCCACGCTATGCCCCATCACCACGGTGGGTTGAATGCCCCAGGATTGCCACAACTGATATAAGGCATATTCCACCGCGAATAGGGCAGGTTGGGTGTAACGAGTCTGGTCAATTAACCGGGGCGATTCATCCTGCTGAGGGTAAAGGATTTCCAGCAGGGGGCAATCCAAATGGGCGGTTAAAATCTCAGCACACTGATCGAGACTGTGTTTGAAAGTGGGTTGAGTTTGGTACAAAACCTGGCCCATGCCCGTATATTGCGACCCCTGCCCGGTAAACAAAAAGGCTAGCTTGGGGCGGGTTTTGGCAATTTGGCCACTGACAATGGTTACTGAAGCATTTAGGGAAGTGGTGGCTAATTTTTCAGCCAGTTCGGCGGTGGAAGCGGCCACAATCGCTAGACGATGGGGGAAGTGCGATCGCCCCACATTCGTAGTAGAACACAAATCTCCTGGATTTAAGTGTGGATTTGCTAAAAGATGCTGCTGATAGGCGGTGGCAAGTTGGGTCAACGCGCCATCTGACTTGGCGGCAAGGGTAAGCAAGTGATAGGGTCGTTCCACCTGGATGACCGGAGCTTCGGCGGAGGGAGCTTCCGCCAGAATCACATGGGCATTAGTGCCACTCAAGCCAAAGGAACTGACGCCAGCATAACGCGGGGTTTCGCCCTGCTGCCAGGGCACTCCCTCCGATGCCACTCGAATTGGCATATGGTCCCAATCAATGTGGGGATTGGCAGGCTGACCATGTAAATGAGGCGGAATTTCCTCATGGTGCAGGGCTAGGACTAGCTTGATCAAACAGGCGATCCCCGCCGCTCCTTCTAAATGTCCAATATTAGATTTGACGGACCCAATCAGAAGCGGATTGGCTGGAGAATGGTATTCCCCAAACACCGCATTCAAGGCTCCGACTTCAATGGGATCACCCAATGGTGTCCCCGTGCCGTGGGCCTCCACATATTGAATTTGCTTAGGCTTCACCCTGGCTTTTTTCAACGCCTGCCGAATCACCGCTTCTTGGGCCTGTTCATTGGGCACGGTGAGGCCGCTGCTGGGACCGTCGTGATTCACCGCTGAGCCTTTAATCACCGCTAGAATTGGGTCGTGATTGGCTAGGGCATCGGATAGCCGTTTTAAGACCACCACACCGCAGCCTTCCCCTTGACCGTAGCCATCCGCCGCCGCGCCAAAGGCTTTACACCGACCATCGGGGGCGATCGCCTTTGCCATACATCGCCCCACGGTGGTCATGGGGGAAATCAGCAGATTCACGCCCCCCGCCAGTGCCATATCGCATTCTTCGGCTCGCAAACTTTGACAGGCCAAATGCACCGCCACCAAGGAACTGGAGCAAGCAGTGTCAATGGGCATACAGGGGCCTTGCAACCCCAAAAGATAGCTAATTCGGCCCACCGCCATACTTCGCAGTGAGCCGAATCCGGTGTGGATGTCACTGGATTCCAACAGATTGGCAATTAAATCGTTCGGATCTTGACTAGCGATTCTAAGGGCCTGTTCTGCGGAATACTCATCCCAACAAATGCCCATAAAAACTCCAGTGCGACTGCGGCGGAGTCGGGCTGAAGCCTGACCCGCGTATTCCAATGCTTCCCAACAGACCTCTAGCATCAGCCGTTGTTGGGGGTCCATGCCCTTGGCTTCACGGGGGGAGATGCCAAAAAACTGGGGATCAAATTCCGCGATCGAATGTTGCAAAAAGCCACCGGATTTGGTATACATTTTGCCGATGGCGTTGGGGTCTGGATCGTAGTATTTATCAATGTCCCAGCGATCGCCCGGTACCTCTATCACCCCATCCTGACCGTGATGTAGCAGTTGCCAAAACCGATCGGGATTATCGGCTCCACCGGGAAACCGACAGCCTAGGCCAATCACTGCAATCGGTTCAGTCTGTGCCCGTTCCGCTGCTTCCAATCGGGTACGGGCTTGCCGCAATGCCTGGAGCATTTTCTGAGATTGGGATTGGGATTGGGATTCAGAATAGGACATGGGGGACGATGGGGCTGGTGCCGCTGCTCCCTGGCTCGATGGTTGCCCGTTTTCTTTTGCCATTAGCCCTCCCCTAGCACCTCTTGTAATGCTGCAAGTTCAGCTTCCAAGGCCGATTGCATTATCCCATCATCCTCATCGCCAAGGGGATCGGTTGTCCCGATTGCATCAGGGGCGATTTTGGCAGGGGAGGAGGCGATCGCGCCAACCCCTTCAGCCACCTGCTCGGCTAAATAATCGGCCAAATCCGCCAGGGTTGAGTATTTGAACAGAACCGTTGAGGCAAGACGCAGATTCAAATCATTCTGTAACCGATTCCTTAATTCAACCGCCAGGAGGGAATCAACCCCCATATCGAAGAAGCCCAGGAGGGGATCAATTTCATCGTCCGGTGAAAAACGCAGAACCTCGCCGAACACCTGCTGTAAATAATCCAGGAGCAATTCGGATCGGATCGCATCCGTAGCCTGTTGCAGGGTTGCCAATAATTCACTGGCTTGAGCGGAGTCCTCCGTCGTAGCCTGGACGGATAGGGACAAATCGCTGACAATATCCGCCACAAAACGGCTGTCTCCTGGCAACGCCGAGAGCAACTTCCGCCAATCAATCGGAATGACCCCCAGTTGGGCCATCTGATGCTGACCACACCAATCCCACAAAATCTCAAAACCCTGTTTTACAGGAATTTCACCCACCCCTAAATCGGTGATACGGCCCTGCTGCTGCTGATCTAGGTTGGCCGCCATCCCCACCTCAGCCCACGGTCCCCAATTAAGGCTCAAACCGGGAAGCCCTTGCGCTCGACGGCAATGGGCTAGACCATCCATAAAGGCGTTAGCCGCCGCGTAGTTGCCCTGTCCCGGTGATCCCAGCAGTGATGCAGCGGAGGAAAAGTAGACGCAGAAATCCAAGGGCAAATCCTGGCTATGCTGATGCAGGTTCCAACTGCCCACCACTTTGGGAGCCATTACCGTGGCAAAGCGGTGCCAATTTTGTTGGCGAAGCATACCGTCGTCCAAAATCCCAGCCGCGTGGATAATTCCCTTCAATGGCGGCAAGGATGCGGCAATTGTGGCGAAAATACGCGCCACATCTTCATCTTTGCCCACATCTCCCTGGATAACGGTGGCAGTTGCCTTGTGATCCTGGATCATTGTATCCAAAATCTGCTGGGTGGCTGGACTGGGTTGGCGACGGGATAGGAGCACTAGATTCTGCGCCCCCTGATCCAGCAAATATTGAGCCGCTTTCAGACCCAGAGCGCCTAGGCCCCCCGTAATTAAATAGGTGGCCGTGGGTTGAATCGTGACCTTGGTTATGTCAGCGTCTGGGGGAGACCAGACGCGCTTCAGCCGTGCCCCGTAGCGTTGCTGATGCCGCAAGGCAATCTGGGCCTCGGTCCCTGGATGGAGGATTTCCTCGGCTAGTGCGGTAACGGTACGGATCATGTTGCCATCGGAGCCGAGGTCAAGCAAACGACAGCCCAACTCTGGATGTTCGGCGGCAATGACGCGCCCCAGTCCCCATAGCGCGGCTTGCTGCACCTGCACCGCTTGATCTGCCGTATCATCAACGATCTGAACTCCTTGCGTGATCAACCAGAGGGCCGAAGTGGAGGCGGCATCGCTGTCTTGGCTTAAGGTTTGTACCAATTGTAAGACACTGGCACAACCCAATTGCTGGGCGGTCTGTAATCCAGAAACGGTTAAATGATCCACGGTTTCGCTGTCCAGACTCCACAGATGAACGACCCCTTGCCAAGGTTGATTGGGGGTTAAAGATTGGCAAACCTGCTGGTAGGCTGCGGCTTGATCCATGGGGATTTGCCATTGATCGTCGTTTAGCTGGGCTGGGCGATCGCCCCAAAATACCAGCACACACCGCTTGCCATGCTGCCGCAGGTGTTGGGCCAGTTGTTCCCCAATGCCTTGGCGATCGGCAAAAATTAACCAGGAACCGGAGGAGGGAGCGGTCGGGAGGGAGGGCAGGGAGGGCAGTGGGGTCCAGGCTAGGTTGTATAGCCATTGTTGGGGCGATCGCAACGAATAGGGCACCAACTCCTTAAGCTGACCTTGGTTGTAGACTCGTAACTCCGCCTCTGATAACTGTCCTTGCTTCTTGGCGGTCATCAAAATGTAGCTGGCTAACCCCTTTCGCAATAGGCCACCCAACTGATAGTAGGACATGAAACCCGCTTGCACATTATCATCGGGATCATTGCGATAAATCTCAGCCAAATGCTCATCAAAGTTCGCATCATAGAGAAAGTTAGAAATTTCTCGGCTGATATCAATACACTCCACAATTTGCAGACCATTTCTAGAAAAATGATCAACCCATTCCGCCTTAGTAATAAAAAAGGAAGAACTTTCGTAGTGTTCAATGGTGAAATCAGCATTGGAAATAAAATCAGCTAGCACCAAATAGCCATCTTGGTTCAAATGTTGACCAATTTTGCCAAATAGGGCGTGTTTATCCAGAATATGGTGCGCCACTTCAAAGCCAAAAACCAAATCATAATTACTGCGATAGTCCCCTTGAGCACTGTCACGGTTGAAGACTTCAATCTGATTTTGTAACTGCTTCGCTTCTACTTTTTCGGAGCCAATTTGGGCCTGTTGATCAGAAATGGTGTGGCCATGCAGTTGCAGATGGGGATACTGTTGGGCTAGGGCAATCAAGTCAGAGGCATAACCACAGCCAAAATCTAACACCCATTTACAAGCAGAAAAATCGACGTGGGAGAAAAGAACCGATCGCATTTCCTGCTGAACTCTTAGGATTAAATCGATATATTTGGGATAGGATTTAGGGTTAGAAAAAATCTTAATCCAAGAAAAGTCAGGTAGGACTTCGGGGAAGGGACCAAAAGTTAAGAAACTGCCGTCATAGGCAACATCTTGATCTTGAGTAAATCCAGAACTGAGGGATGCAACGGCATTGTAATAATCTTGAGCAATATTGCCTTTGCTACCATCATTACTGTCTCCGTGGCTTTGTAACTGTTGTTGATGTTGCTGGGCTAAAATGTCCAATGCCTTGTTAATGGTCAGCAGTTGATCAAAGGTAAACTGCTCTGCTTCGCTGACTTTGCCCGTCAAAGCCTGGGTGTTGCCGCTATTCAGTAACGTCATAATATCTGTGGCGACCAATCCTGACCCATTTTTAGCGGATTGGGGCGAGGCTTCCACCCAGTAGCGCCGCCGTTGGAACGGATAGGTCGGCAAGGACAGCTTACGCCGCTGGGGATAGTCCCGATCAAATCCCTGCCAATCCACCGTCACCCCCCGGACATATAGCTCTACCAAACTGGTAAGCATTTGCTGCCAGTCAGCTTGACCAGGACGCAAGGACGGCAACCATGCCCCGGCATCACCGGATACACATTGACTGCCCATGCCCAGTAAAATCGGCTTGGGACCACATTCCAAAAATACGCTACAGCCCTGCTGCTCCAGGGTTTTCATACTCGCTACAAAGTTCACGGGAGCAAGTATGTGCTGACACCAGTATGCGGCGGTGGCGACTGCCTCAGTGGCTATTTCACCTGTCACATTTGACACCAGCGGCAGTTGGGGCGGGTGATACTCAATCTGCTGCGCCACTTGCTGAAATTCCGCCAGCATCGGTGCCATTAAGGGCGAGTGAAAGGCATGGGAGACCTGCAAGGGTTTAGCTTTGATGCCTTGGGCCTCTAACTGGGCGACCACCGAGTTAACCGCTGAGGCGGCACCGGAAATCACCGTACTTTCTGGGCCATTGAGGGCGGCGATCGCCACCCCTGATGCCTGGGCGATCGCGTCCTTCACTTGGTCCACCGCTGCCATAAGGGAAACCATCACCCCACCATCCGGCAACTGTTGCATCAACCGTCCACGGGCGGCAATTAACTTCAGACCATCGGCTAAGCTAAATACGCCAGCCACGCAAGCCGCCACATATTCACCCACGCTATGACCCATCACCGCATCCGGTTCAATGCCCCAAGAGCGCCACAGTTGATACAGGGCATATTCCACTGCGAATAGGACAGGTTGGGTATATTGGGTCTGTTCTAAAACTGAATTACCCTCATCTTGGGAGTAAAGTACCGCCAACAAAGGTTGCTCTAAGTACCCATCCAGGATGGCCGCGCAGTCATCGATGGCTTGTTTGAAAGTGGGCTGGGTGTCGTAGAGCGATCGCCCCATGTCCACATATTGCGACCCTTGACCTGTAAACAAAAAGGCAATTTTGGGGCGATTTCTGCCGCCATTGCCCGTAATCACCCCACTGGGCTGTCCAGATCCCACCGCCGCTAACGCCTCAGCCAGTTCAGCGGTGGATGTAGCCACAATTCCCACCCGATGGGCAAAGTGGGACCGTCCGGTATTGGCGGTAAAGCAAATATCCGCCAACGTGGCCCCAGGGTGGGTGGGTAAATAACGGTGATAGGACTGGGCCAGTTGCTCTAGGGCTGGTTTTGACTTGGCCGAGAGGGTTAGTACCTGATGGGTGCGCTCCACGGTGTCCGAGGGGGGGAGATTCACGGGAGCCTCTGCCACGATCACATGGGCGTTGGTGCCACTAATGCCAAAGGAACTGACACCACCTAGGCGAGGTTGTTCACTGCGGGGCCAAGGGATCGGGTCTGAGGTGACGCGAATGGGTAAATGATCCCAATCAATGTGGGGATTGGGGGTCTTAAAGTGGAGGTGGGGCGGAATCGCTTCATGGTGGAGGGCAAGAACCAATTTGATCAAACAGGCAACACCCGCCGCCCCTTCAGAGTGCCCCATGTTGGTTTTGACGGAGCCAATCAGCAGGGGGTTAGTTTGGGAGTGGTTGGGGCCGAACACCGCATTTAAGGCCCCAATTTCAATTGGGTCGCCCAAGGAGGTGCCTGTGCCGTGGGCCTCAACATATTGGATTTGTTCCGGCTGAACGTTAGCATTTTTCAAGGCTTGCCGGATGACGCTTTCTTGGGCCTGCTCGTTGGGCACCGTGAGACCGCTGCTGGGACCATCATGGTTGACGGCAGATCCCCGAATCACCGCCAGAATCGGGTCATGATCCGCCAGTGCGTCGGAAAGGCGCTTGAGGACCACCACCCCACAGCCTTCACTTTGGCCATAGCCATCCGCCGCCGCATCAAAGGCTTTGCAGCGTCCGTCTGGGGAAACGGCTTTGGATTGACAGCGGCCCACCATGGTTAGGGGATCGATAATGAGGTTAACCCCTCCCGCCAAGGCTAGATCACAGCCATCGGTGCGTAAACTTTGACAGGCCAAATCCACGGCAACGAGGGAACTGGAACAAGCGGTGTCCAGTTGAATAGATGGCCCCTGGAAACCGAAAAAATAGCTGATGCGGCCAATGGATACACTGCGGAGAGAGCCAAATCCGGTATGCATGTCCATGGTTTCGATGTCGCTGACCGCTCGAATCCGCAGGGCGTAGTCATCCCAGCACATACCCATAAAGACTCCAGTGCGACTCCGGCGGAGTTGTTCAGGAGCTTGCCCCGCATGTTCTAGGGCTTCCCAACTGACTTCCAAAAGGAGTCGCTGTTGGGGATCGGTGCCGATGGCTTCACGGGGCGAAATGCCAAAAAACTGGGGATCAAATTGATCGATGGGATGTTGCAGAAATCCGCCTGAGCGGGTGTACATTTTACCGGGAACATTGGGGTCGGGGTCGTAATATTCATCTACGTTGAAGCGATCGCTCGGAATCTCAACCGTCGCATCCCGTCCCTCTTTCAGCAAATCCCAGAAAGCTTCAGGACTGTTCACATTTCCTGGGTAACGGCAACCAATGCCAATGATGGCGATCGCATCCATCCCGATTTGTGCCCTCGCCGTAAGCCCTGATGATCTAGATGGGCCGTTATCTGACCCTGTTTCCCCTTGTGAAACTCGATCATTTTGATTCGTAGAACCCATACTCATGTAGCGTTATCTCCCTGGTATTTACTAAAATCTCTTGCCAAATTGGGTCTGCTTACTAAATTGGATAGACGGGGTAGGGGGGATGGCGACCATTTCCTTCAATAACCCATCACTGACATCAATTAAATTGTTTTATTCTGGCTTATCCTGACTGACATTTAAGGTATAGATATTGAATTGACCTACGACTTTGAACGATACCCTAATAGAACCACTTTTTTGTTCAACTAGGTCTGTCACTTCCAATACTTTTTTGTTTTTCTTTGAGAACAGCCTCCCAGAAATGAGTTGCGTGCCTGACTCTCGATGTAACTGGGTTGGGAACTGGGTTGGGAACTGGGTTGGAGCACAACTTAATGCCTGCGTTAATGGCCATGATTAGAGCTATTTCCGTGCAATTGCTGTTGATGTTGTTGCGCCAAAATGCCCAATGCTTTGTTGATAGTCAACAGTTGGTCGTAGGTAAACTGAGCCGCCTCGCTCACCTTGCCCGTCAATGCCTGAATATTGCCACTGTTGAGCAGTTCCACAATATCCGTTGGGGCTGGTCCCGTATGTTCAGACCCGTTGGTCGAAGTATCCACCCAATAGCGTCGTCGCTGGAATGGATAAGTCGGCAATGCCACCGTACGCCGCTGGGGATAGTCCCGATCAAATCCCTGCCAATCCACCGCCACCCCCCGCACGTACAGTTCACCTAAACTCCTGAGCATCTGTGGCCAATCCTCTCGATCGGGATGTAGAGATGACAACCATATATCCCCTGCCGCTGGGATATCCTGATTCCCTGTAGCCCACAAAGTGGGTTTAGGGCTACATTCGAGAAATATGTTACATCCTTGGTTCTGCAAAGTTTCCAGGCTCTTTGCAATGTTTCCATCTGAGGAAATAGGGTGACACCAATACTCGGCAGTGGCGATCGCCGCCGTTGCCACCGTACCTGTCACACTCGATACTAGGGGCAGTCGGGGCACATGATAATCAACCTGTTGCGCCACCTGCTTAAATTCCGCCAATATCACCGCCATGTCGCTGCCTGAAGCCAATTGCCCCATCAACCGTCCACGGGCAGCAATCAACTTCAGACCATCCGCCAAACTAAACACTCCGGCAACACAAGCGGCCACATATTCGCCAATGTCCTGGCCCATGACTACCTTTGGGTTAATGCCCCAGGATCGCCACAGTTGATACAGGGCGTATTCCACCGCAAAGAGTGCAGGGTGGGTATACGCCGCCTGATTTAAGGGGGAATTCTGTCCAGCTTGGGAATACAGCACATCCACTAAGGATGGTTCTAGATCCACATTGAGAATCTGGGCGCATTGATCAATGGCCTGTTTAAAGGTGGGCTGGGTATCGTAGAGCGATCGCCCCATCCCCCCATACTGAGATCTCTGACCTGAAAACCCATAGGCAACCTTAGCCTCCTGAAACTTGCGACCTTCTACTGTGCCATTAATAATTAATTTATTATTTTGCCAACTATGCGGCAACGATTCTAAAGACTGGCCGAGTTCTAAAGTAGATTGGCCAAGAATAGCTAATCTATATTTAAAGTGATCACGCCCAACGTTTGTGGTTGAGCAAATATCGGTGATCGGCATTTCTGGGGCAACACTGAAAACCTTGGCATATAAACTAGCCAGTTCTTCAAGGGATTTCCTCGTCTTAGCTGATAGAACCATAATGTGAAAGGGTCGCTCAACCATTTCTTGGCAGGATTCCTGAAATGGCCTGGGTTTAGGAGCTTCTTCAATCACAACGTGGGCATTAACCCCACCCACTCCAAAAGAGCTAATACCAGCTCGTCGGGGAATCTTTTCTCCTGTTTCAGATCTTAAACATTGCCAGTTTTGGTTCTTTTGAACAATATAAAATGGGCTATGGTCTAACTCAATTCGGGGGTTTAATTCCTTAAAATTAACGATTCCAGGGAGCTTCTGATTTTGCAGTGCTAAGAGAACTTTAATCACCCCAGCAATACCTGCTGCCGCTTCCAAATGTCCAATATTGGTTTTAACCGTTCCCAACCCACACTGGGACTCAACAGAAGATAAATGGTAGTGATCATAAAGCTGCCTAAAGGCTCGCTTAAGACTGGTAATTTCGATTGGATCACCTAAAGGTGTTCCAGTGCCGTGAGCCTCAATATAAGAAACCGTATGGGGCAGAATATTCGCTCTCTTATAAGTGTCACACAGCACCTGTGATTGAGCATAAACATTTGGTGAGGTTAAGGTTTTAGCCCGTCCACCATGATTAATTCCAACTCCCTTAATAACACCATAAATATGGTTATTATCTTGTATTGCTTGTGCTAAAGGTTTTAATAAAATTATTCCTGCACCCTCACCCCGAACATATCCATCAGCATCTTTATCAAAAGTTTTGCATTGTCCCACTGGAGATAACATACCCAGTTGGCTCATTTGAATATGTAGTGTCGGCGTACAGAAAAGATTAATTCCTCCTACAAAAGCTGTGTCACAGTCCTGGGTTTGCAATGCCTTAATCGCTTGGTAAAGGGCTACTAGGGAACTTGAACAGGCCGTATCTACGGGAATACTAGGACCACGAAAATTGAAGAAGGACGAAATTCGATTAGGAATCATACAAGTCCATGTTCCTGTTCCGGTATGACCCAACCCTTTTTTGTCTTCAT
>JAYKIC010000595.1:0-8946 GCA_035284985.1 Leptolyngbyaceae cyanobacterium | reverse complement strand
GGTGTTGAGTCTGATCCATGGTCGGATCAAGAGACGGGGGAGGCCCTGTCCTCTGAGGCCACCCTACAGGATCATGACTGGATGGAGGAGCCAGTGGCGGATTTGTTTGGGGATGAACCAGTTTCTAGCACTCCTGACCCGCTTGGGGGTTCCGCTGCCCCCCTATTTGGTGACTTGGCGGGCGAACCCGCTGACCCGGACCCTGAGGTCGATACCGAAGACCCCCCATCCGTTGCTGCCATGTTGGATGACTTCTTCTCTGGGGATTCCCTGACGGACGAGCCTCCCGCCCCTGCCCAGGCCATTGCTAAGCCGATTGGCTCAGGGTTTATCTCAGATTCGTTAGACGAGTCTGAGTCTTCTGATGAGTCTACATCCTTGTTTGAACAGTTTGAGCAGCCTGATGGGGAGGATGATGGAGCATTGCTGTTTGTTGAATCCTTGGAAAGTGAGTCGCTTGATTCTTTACAAGACCATATTAGCGATTTTGGCTCAGAATTTATTGCAGATTCGTTCGATGAGTCAGATTCCTCGGAGGAGGCTGCATCCTTATTTGATCAGTTTGAGCAGCCTGTTGACCCGCCTGATGCGGAGGAGGATGGGGTTTCTCTGTTTGCTGAATCCTCAGAAGATTTCCCGCTGGACCTATTGCAAGATGAGATGGGTGCGCCGTCTGGAGATGATGGATTTTCCAGTCTATTGGAGGGTTTGCAAGAGGAAGATGGGGCCTCAGGGGCATTAACTGATGCGGAAGAGGCTAAAACCTTAGCAGATTTGTTGCGAAGTCAAAAGGCTTATTTCGTGCAACCAGCCGCTGCCCCGGAATCTGACGAATCGAGGGCGGTTCCCCCTGCGGTTCCGTCGGACTCGGACCCATTTTCCAACTGGTTTGGTTCTGATGGTGAGGATGCGGAGGAAACCAGAGACGCGCAAAAAAAAAATAATGGATGATGGGGTGGGGTGGCGCTCGCACCGCGACCATTTGGACGAGGGTACACCCCATGCCAACCCCTCTCCCCTGTCTTCGTTGTTTGATGCGCCTACCCCCGATTCACCTGCGTCCCCATTCCAAGAGTCCGACCCCACAATGAACGGGCCATCGTCAGCCGTGATGTTGTTTCCAGATGATAGTCCTCCTCCCGGCTATCGGCTGGCGATGCCTCCCCCACCTCGCCCCGATGCCCAAAAGGGTCGTTGGTATTTGGGTATTGATATCGGCAGTACAGGGTTGGGTGCAGTATTGCTGGATCAGCAAAATTATCGCTTACATCCCATTTCTTGGCAGCATTCCCAACCGACAGGGACCGCTACCCCGACTCCCTGCTTTCGGCTTCCGACCCAAATGCTCTTGATTCCTAACCCAATGGGTCATGGGTTAAACATGGTATCTGGATGGGGAGTCAATAGGGGACATTCACCCGTTGAATTGGCCGACGGTTCCACCCAAACAATTGCCCTGGATCGGTATAAGCAGCGGTTAAATCTTGCTATTCCCCATTATTCTTCCCACCTCCGCCGTTGGGAACCGATCATTCAAGCGGGGGGATATGACCCCTATCGGGACCAGGTCCATGAGGTTCCCCTGAGTTGGTTTTATCAAGCCTTGAGAACCTTGTTGAGTACCCTTTCTCCGGCTCCTAATCCTGGGGCGATCGCCTCGGAGCAGCCCCCTAGTCAGCCTAACGAACTGACCTATCGGGTGTGGGGCTTATCAGAACAACGGGCCACGGAAGTATTGCAAACCTTGACCGGGGTGATTGTGGGCTATCCGGCATCTTGGTCGGCGGCTTATCGGTTCAATGTCCGGGAGGCGGTGTTGGGGGCGCGGCTGGTGCCCCGTGCCACCCAAGTGTTGATGGTCAATGATGCGATCGCCACGCTCCTTTCCGTTCTCCCCAGTGCCACGGGGCGCTCGGTGACGCTACCGGATGTATTTAAGGCTCCTCCGCTACAAACCCAGGCGGACTACTATGGTCCCACTTTGGTGATTAATGGCGGCACCGCTACAACGGAACTGGCGATCGCCAATGTGGTACCGGGGGTACCCTCTCCCATTGCCAAGACCTCCACCCGTTTGCGCCTTACGAACCTAGCCTTTCGGAGTCTGGCCTATGGAGGCGATGCCCTTGACCAAGATATCATTGGCCAGTTGCTTTATGCCCGATTGGCCCAAGCGGCAATGGTTCATCATAATGTTGCTGCTTCCACTGCCTCCAAGACGAAACTGGCCTTCGCGGACCCACCCTTCACCGTTGAATCCCTTTATCTTCCCTCAGCGGGAGAACCCGATATTACCAATCGCCAGAAAATGTACCAGCGATTGCATCAATCCTCGGCGGGGGCAGATTTATTGCAAGCCGCCCGTCAGATCAAACTCACCTTGCAGAACCACGATACGGCCACTGTAACCCTAGCGGAACAATCTTGGTTAATCAGGCAAGACGAGTTGGGCGATCGCGTTCTCACTCCCTTTATCCAGCGACTTCAGCGGGAAGTCAATGCCTTGTTGGCCCAAACAGGATTCCAAGCCCATGACATCAAACACATTGTCTGTTCGGGGGGGACTGCTTCTCTCCAAGCGATCGCCACTTGGCTCCAGCACACCTTTACCCAAGCCACCATTTCCCAGGATATTTATCCGAATACCGCCGATGTTGTCCTGCCTTACAATACGGTACCGGGATGCAGTCGGGTTGCCTACGGCTTAGCGATGGTGCCTCTCCATCCGACCTTGGTGGATTGGGCCAACCGCCAACCCTGTGACTATGACATTTTGATGGAATTGGCCCGGATTTTACCCGATCGCCCCCTGCGGTTACGGGAAATTCTGGAATTGCTGGAACAGTGGGGGATTAGTCCCGTTAACAGCCGTGATCTAATCAGTCGTCTGTTGGATGGTCAATTGCCTACGGCCCTCGTCCCCCAGGGGATGGCCGCCGATAGTCTCACGGCTGATTCCAACACCAACCCCGCCTATGAAGAAATCCGTAATCTTTCATTGTTCATTCCCGTTGGCCCTGACACCTATGTGGCTAACCGCCCCCATTGGATGCAGCTTCAGCGCTATCTTAGTACCTTAATGGTTGGGACTAGACAAGCCTCGTTTCAACCCCAAGTTGGGATGCAGGTTTACGACTGAGCTTTGGGAACATTTGACGACGGCGGTGCTTTGGGTGTCTTGGTACTGACTGCCATACCCCCATCCCTTGCAGGGGTGCGGTTTCCCCACCCAATTCCGGATTTTTGTCAGTCAACCAGGAAGCAATTACTGCTGAAATCGTAGTTGAGCCTTAATCAGTCCCGCTCAAGGGAAAGCTTCGCTCCTGATTGGTTTCCACTTCTGCCTCTACCGCACGGCGATAGGTGTCCACAATATGATTGGGCAGCACATCCCCCGCTTGGTTGATGAACGACCAGTCTTCGCCCACATGGACAAATTCGCTCCGTAGCTTCGTGGGCGGTAGGGTTGGAATGGGGCGCTTGAATTTCAACTTGGTCGTTGACTTGACGTTCTTTACCGCGAAAGGTTGTGACCAAACGGTACTGATCCAGGCGGGGGTTATAATCCAGCAATTGTTGCAGATTGCCGTCGTAATTGGGGTCATTGCGGCCCGTGATGTACTGTTGGGTGGCGAGACGACTCAGTAAAATTAATCGCTTTGAAACCTCTCGACTGTAGGGAATGGGGGGAGGCGGAAAGGCGGCGGCAGCTTGGATGGCCTGGAACTCTTCTACCATGCGGATGTCCCCGGTGACGGCGGCTTGAATCAAGTCGTTGGGGTCGTAAAAGGCTTCTACATAGGTATCGATCGCTGCTTGACGGGCCACAGCACGGGATCGCCGGATAGGTTCAGTACACAAGGTGGCGGCAGCACCCGCTGCCACTCCCCCTAATAAAAGCTGACGACGATTGAATGGCTTCATGATTTTGGCTCCGATTTTTGATCCTGGGCCGGGTTATGGGATTGACTGGTGGTCATCAGGTTGGGAATGGCGGGTTTTAGTGCAGTCAGATCGGGTCGGCGTTTGTCGAGGTAAACGCGGTTAATGGATTGACCAATAACCTAGGTGGCGGTGGCAAATCCTGCGGCTTTACCAAAGGCTCCGGCGTAGGGTACGACCACTCCGAGGGCCGCCATCACCGCCCAGGCCAATATTCCGGCCAAGATTGCTCCCATCAAGCCGAATAGGGTGCCAATGGTGGCCCTGTGATGGGGATTAGTCCGGCGATCGCCGCCCCCAGGGCATAGTCAAAAATCAGTTGTCCCACTTCCGCATCTCGACCAATGAACGCGGTGATGCCCATTAACGGTGAATTCATGGCTCGATCCGACGGGGATGTCACTAACGGTTGCCGAATCAGGGCCTGAATCATTTCGGGTGAAAGGTGAAAGGTTTCAGCTAGGGTTTTCAGCAGGGCGGCTTCTTGGGGATCAATCCCTTGGGAGCGGGTGATGGCATGGGTGGCTCGGTAGACCTGTTGTTGGAAGGCGGGGGTTTGGATTTGGGCTAGGCAAGTGTCCAAGTCGGAAGGATGGCTCCAGCAATCGGCTCGACGGGGGCATCGCTATACTGCGAGCCAACCGCAACACTCCTTTATCACCTACCCCGGTGTGGTGTGGCCTAACTCTGGTTTGAACGTGGCGGGGATTACGATGGGACTGGATTCTGCCTACGCCGCCAGCACCTCGGAATTGGCCTTTAGCGGCACCAGCAATGTGTAACATCCCCTAAAGCACCTGTCTGTATATCAGCAGCATTATGTGCTTTCAGTGTGAGAACTCTTTCACCAAGAAACTCTTCAGTAGACTGATAAGCTGCTGCCACAACAAGAACAGAAAGACGACTGGTTCCTTTGAGGCTCATATGCTTTTCAACCAAGTTGACAATATCTTCAGAAGATAACGGCACAGCATCTTTGGTCGTATTCAGCGTTGCAACTAACGCCTCAATGCGTTGCTGCTGTTGATTTCTATGAATTAAAAGTAACCTAATTATCTCAGCAATTAGAGTATCGGCGGTCACGCGATCGCTGTGAACATTGTCCAGCAAACTAAGAACCGCCTGATACAATTGTGGGGGCTTACCGACGAGATTCACATCTTTAGTGAGCGTGGTATTTCGGTTTTGTAGGGCAGGTGTGAGAAAAGCAGTGGTGCTATTGCATGGCAAATTATGTTCATTAATAAAAGCCGTAATGTAACGCTCATTGTAAGTTCTGCCTGAGAAAGCATCAGTATCTCCAATTTCTGTATATGGTTTTCTGATGTCAACATCAGGGCGATGAAGTTTTGCCAGCAAATACGCCATCAAAAGCCGGACTCCCGCCCGATTCTTGAGATGATGGGCAACATATTCGGCGGATTCTCTGATTAGTGGATCAGAAATAAACGATTGTTCTAGGTTTGCGTTAGCGCGTCGAAGAGCGGCATTGAGGATTTCAACTGGTGCTGCCATTCGCTCCCATCCCCTGGAATATCATAATTAGTCCATAGTATCTCCGTTCGAGGTTGCTTGACGGAAAGACATTGTTTTGACGGAGATTCAATACAGTTCCAGGATTGATAGAGCTTATCTAATAATTCACAACGATAGCCTGACAACGCAACCTTACCTTTGAGGTTAGTCAGCACATTAGCTAGTTCTCGGTGATCATCGTCAGTCATTTCATAGCCGTAGGCATGGCGATCGCCCCGCGAATCGTGAGGGTAGGGAGGATCACAATAAAACAACGTTTCCTTGCTATCATATCGCTGAAGCACTTCAATAGCGGTTGCATTTTCTATCTGAACCCGTAATAACCCTTGCACAATTTTAGATAGCCCTTCAACACTTCCAAGCCAACGGGACACTGCTCCTGCCATCCCCGCTCGACTGGTCAGTTTGCAGTGCGCCCACCTTCCCGGACTAGCAGTTTGGGCCAATCCTGTTCTGACTTGACGGGCACGAACAAAGAAACGACGTGCCCTTTCTAATTCCGAAAGATTATCAATGGGTTCTTCAACTGCAATTCTCAGTTCTTCTCTAGAAAATGGCGTTAACCCAATTGCTTGAATCAGGTCTTCTTTCTGGTCATGCAGGACTCGAAAAAAGTTGAAAACTTCTCCATCGATATCGTTGTAGGTTTCAACTGGAGACGGTTTTCGATTAAGCAGGACAGCGGCGGAGCCTGCAAACGGTTCGCAGTAGTGGGTTGCTTGGGGCAGTAAAGGGAGCAGCCAGTTCAGGTGATTAAATTTGCCACCATACCACCCAAACGCAATTACTTTGCCCATTTGCCTTGCCAACGTCAACTCTGGATAAGAAGTATACACGAACTAACGCCGCTGAGACGGGATTACTTGCAATTTTTATCCTCGACCCGTAGTTTCGGCTACTGTCCCACAGATAACTTGAAGTCAACGTTCCGCTTCACCCGCCGCAGACAACCTTTCGGACTCACTCAGCCAAGCTCATGCGGTCGGTGTGCAAGCGGATTGTTGGGCTGCGGCTTCACTAAATGACCTAGTTGTAAGCTGATTCAGAAGACGGTAATCTATAGTGGGCAGTTTGAGCTAAACTAGGCACATGAGCACAGGAAGCCTGGAAAGCATATTAATTCACAAGTTTAGAGGGGTTCGAGATCTAGAGTTAAAAGATCTTGGACATATTAACCTGCTCGTTGGAATCAACAATTCAGGTAAAACAAGTGTTCTTGAGGCTTTATCTATCTATTGCCATCCATTAGACATAAGGGTTTGGCTGAGTACTGCAAGACAACGGGAACAGGAGTATAGGATCTCTCGTACCCCCTCTCTTGATGCACTTCAATGGCTGTTTGCCCATGATTTCCTATTAGACCGAGAAAAACTTAAGGCGGGTACCATTTCTATTTCTGGCAGTGGGTCATTTCCAGTCAAGCAGATGAAAGCGACTTATGAAGAAATAGAGGGTATATTTGTCTCTGAAAAGCGGAGAAGGTTAGTTGCTGGAGATGATCAGCTTGCTGAATCTGAGGATGAGCAGATAGGTGAAAGTGAGGATCTTCTTGAAGTTAGAAAAGGGCTTGACTTAAAAGTTGAGCTGTACACTGAACAGTTGAATTTATTTGATGGCGAAGAAGCTAATATTACCGAAGACTACCAGCTTTGGGAGCATGAGTTTCTTTCCAGAGCATCTGGAAAAAAAGAACCTAGCCTACTTACTTCAGTCGTCACGCCTGCATCTCATCGTTCAGACATTGGGCAGTTTCGGCTACTATCAGAAGCTCGATTTCACAACTTTAAATCTGATGTGTTGGATTTGTTGCGTCAGATGGATCATAATATTTCTGACATAGAAATTCTTTTGTCTCCAGAATCTGTATCTTCTCGATTTAATATTTACATTCAGCATGAAAGGCTAGGACTTGCACCTGTCAGTACATTCGGTGATGGAGTTCGTCGCTTACTGCATATAGCTCTTAAGCTTGCGAGTGTCAGGGGAGGGATTTTTTTAATAGATGAACTTGAATCCACAATCCACACCGAAGCATTGCAAAATTCGTTCAGTTGGCTTGTTAAATGGTGTAAAGAAATGGATGTGCAGCTCTTCGCAACAACCCATAGTCTTGAAGCTGTTGATGCTTTGTTAGATGTAACTGAGTATGAATCAGATTTAGTTCTTTATCGCCTTGAGCCAAAAGAGATGCAAACACGAGTGGTGAGGCATGACTGGGATAGATTGAAACGGTTGCGTGAGGAACTAGGACAGGAGGTTCGTTGGTGAACCGAAAGTGCGCATTAATTGGGGTCGAGGGAAACCATGATCAAGCCTTTTTATCCAAAATTTTTCGTGAGCTTCTCCATTTTTCCAAATGCGAAGATCAGAAAAATTTAGATACCCTATGGCGTAAATTTATTCCTGTATACCCTCCTAAAACAGGGAGACTTCATTTAAGGCTTGATATGCCATCAATTTTATATACTGACACTCTATCTGTAGCTATATATGCGGGTGAAGGGAGTAGGTTAGTAGATAACTTAAAGGACAAATTATCCGATATTGGTGATTTGAACTCTTTGTCAGCTTTTGCCATTGTAGCTGATGCTGATAAACAAAAACCTGCTGAAGTCGCAAAGAAATATCATGACGAATTAAGGGAGTATTTTCCTGACTTTCCGTTTGAAATTAGTGAAACTGGTTCTGTAACGGCAACTACGCCAAGATTGGGAATCTATATATTGCCAAACAATTCTGATCAAGGCGTGCTGGACACATTACTCTGTGCATGTGGAGAAATAGCTTACCCTATGTACATGGAAAGGGCTAAATCCTACATTTCTCAGTTTTCCGATGAAGAAATTAAGCAAATTGGATGGAAGCCTTTTGACAAAGAAAAGGCAACAGTTGCAACAATTGCAAGTATTCTTAAACCGGGTAAAACAAACACGGCAAGTATTTCAGATAATGCTTGGATTAGCACTCAGACCGAGCAACAGATTTCTAGTCTTCAAAATCTGACGACCTTTTTGAGAAAGCTGTTATCAATCTAAGTCGCTTTTGTCAGTGGTTCTTCTCTGAAAATTATTTGATCCTGAAGCCAACAAGCAAGCTTTAGGCTGTGTCCCTATAGATAAGGTAGAGCAGCCCAACGACCAAGCTCACCGGACGCAGATAACCTTGGCAACTCAACCGATCAGCTTTCGGCGTTCCGGTGCAGCGACTTGTTATGACGCGCTGAACGCTGCTTCAATTCCTTCACCCAGCACCATTGATAGTATCAATATCTTCAGGCAAAACCACAGGAACTTCCGAATTTGTAAATCCAGCGGCATCACGAGTCACTATCGCATCAACACTATATGCTAACGCACAAGCATACTGTACTGCATCTTCAAAATCCTCAAAATTTAATGCAAGAGCTTGTTCTAGCACCTCTAAATCGACTGTACAGATGTTTAAGTCGCTTAACACCTGAGTAATTGC
>JAYKIC010000594.1:0-3229 GCA_035284985.1 Leptolyngbyaceae cyanobacterium | reverse complement strand
TACTCCACCCCAATTTTCGGATAGGTCTAATCAATGGGGAGCGATCGCCCCACTACCCTGCGACAGAGTTGTGTGTGATGGATGTGCGCGATGGATGGAGAGATTTGGGGCAAAGGATGGGGTATCCCCAGATTATGGACAGAGAGGGGCGATCGGGGACAGTCTCAATATTTGGTCCTAATATTTGGCTCCAATATTTGGCCCTAATATTTGGCCTCTAATCATTCGACCCCAAACTATTCCACAATAGTGAAAGCAAATCCCATCCGTGAAACTCTTTTTTCCTATTTCGCCAGAATGATTATGCAAGCCATCACCGCCGCCCAAACCCTACTGAAACAGCAATCCTTCGGCATCTTGTCCACTTATTCTGTTGACGTGGCCGGATTTCCCTTTGGTTCTGTCACACCCTATGGCCTCACCCTCAACTACCATCCCCTGATTTACATCAGTAATATTGCCCAGCATACGAAAAACATCAGTGCCGATAATCGAGTCGCCCTCACCATTTTGGCGGAGGCTGCAACCGATAATCCCCAGACCGATCCCCAAACCCGTCCCCGCATCACCGTCATCGGCCATGCCCTACCCGTTTCCCAGGATGCCCCAGATAGCCCTGCCCTGCACCAAATTTATTTCAATCAGTTTCCCGATGCTGAGATAACTTTGAGCCAGTTGGGGTTTTACCTGTATCGCATTCAGCCTGTCCGGTGGCGCTACATCGGCGGTTTCGGCCAAATTCATTGGCTGGAGCCAGAGCAACTGGAACCGCCTGAAGGGTGATTCTATGGCAACTCCACCCGCCTGGACATTCTTAACCTCAGCGTCCAGCACTGTAAACGGGTATGGCATTGAGATCTGGAGCAAAGGCTAGCCACAGGGGATATTGCAGTAAGGATAAGTGAACCATATCCTGGGAGTTGTCTATTAGGATCAGCGGTCGTCTACGTTGCTGAATTAGGCGCTCAGCTCGCTGGGTCAAGGCTTCTGGGGCTTCAAATAATGCTACTCCCTGTTGTCCCCCAAAGTCGGTGCGGGCAATGCCGAGGCAATCCTGTAATCCCCGCCGCCACTCGCCTAACCGTTCGGGGGAATCACTGAGAATGAGGGTATGAAGGCGATCGCCATACATCACCCGCAACACTGAGATTATGGCCGAAGCCACCAATACATTTTGCAACCGTGATCCCAAGGTTTTGAGGGCACCCCGCCCCCCATGATCAAAAAACCACTGACTCACCCGATCCGCATGAATCGGATCAAATGTCCGCCGTAATTGCCAGGGTGCGCCGTAGTAATTGGGGGAATGGCGGTATTGGTCAAGAATTTGACGAATTTGCTTAGCATTATCGCCAAACATTTGGTGGGCCACCTCGGAAATATCAGCCGCTGCCTGGGGTGGAGGGTTAACGGCAGAGGGTACTGAGGCGGGAGTTGCCCTAGGAGATGGAACGGGGGATGACGTTGGGATGGGGCGAGGGGGGCGATCGCTCCGTTGTTTCGCAGTGGCCGCAGGTTGAAGATTAAGGGGTTGGGGCGATCGCCCCTGTTCCCGGCTGGGAGCGGATCGTTGGTCTAGGGCTTGGTTATCCCTAGGTTGGGGCGATTCCTGGGGCACCGCACGAGGGGAAGCGGGGGAACCCCGGCGGGGTTCTGGGACCGTTGGCGATTCAGGTACCTTTAAGGACAACTGCTCTGCTGCCGTTGCTAAATCCTGCAAACTCCCCATCAGGTAGGCTTTAAACCCTTGCACCTGCACCGCCATATCTTGAGAGACCCCAGTAAAATTGCGGCGCATCTCCCCTTGGAGTTGCTCCTTTTGCTGTTCTAATCGTTCCACATCCTGGATCAGCGCTTGCCGCCGTTGGGTCAAATCAGCCAAACTCTCTTGGACTAACTGCTTGAAAAGGGTCTGGGCTTCGAGGGAAGACGGAGACGTGGAAACAGTGGAATCAGCCTTCCAGTCGGACCGGGGGGATAGATTGGCGGGGGAAACAGATGGATCGACTCCATTACTCTGATCGGGCATATTAAACTCCATTTCACCTTAATGTTGCGCGGCCTTCCCCTGATTACCTTACCGTTGAGGGAGTTGGTGGGTCGTTAACGCTTCTTTTAGCATTTTGGCGTTAAAGAGCATGGGAATAAAGTGAATACTGTTGACTTCCTTGAAGTAAAACAAGATAGGAACGGGTTGCCAATAAATCCGCCAGTTTTCCCATTCCTGATAGGGAAACCGCCGCAGCAGGGTGTCACCCCGGTACACATCTAAATCTGACTCCGTGAACACGAGGCGGATCGCAATGGTTTGGAACAAGAGAAACACACCGAACAACGCCACAACTCCACTCAGAATGGGTTGAAGCCAGAGTAAGGGTAAAGACACAAGGGTAACGGCGATCGCCACCGTGTAACTAGATGGAAGTTCAGTTGATTCCGCGCCAGCTAATGAAGATTTAGATGAAGACGATACGTTAGTCAATTGAAATTACTCCTGCTAGTAAATGTTTGTGGCAACAGGAATATACCTATTGCCACTGAAGGCCCAAATTTTTTCACATCCTAACAGTAAGTATAGCGAACTGCCTGTACCGAGGTTTATTGAAACTGGACTTGGGACAGGTGCTCCCATTCAATAATGGTACTTTCAGTCCATAGCCAATTAGCCCGCAAGGTTTCCGCTTCAAACATGGCCGGGGCACTGTTGCGAATCACCTGTTGAATTTTGATGACCTTACTCATGGAATCAACCTGTTGATCCACTTGGGGACTTTCAACCGCTAACTGGGCCAGGGCTAGGGCGATCCCCGCATAGGCCGTGAGTGCGTCAGGATTAGAGATGGTTTCAGCGGGAACCGCAATAGACGAATTGGCCTCGACTTGGGGATTCGGCGAGTCAGGCACCACCACAACCCCCCGTTCTTCCAGTTCTTCCAAGGAGTATCGCCAAGCTTCCACGGCATCATTCAGCCGACCTTCCGCGTACAGGGCAAAGCCCAAGGCGTTGTAATAAAGGGGTTCACTATCTTTACTAACCGCTTGTTCCCAAAATCCACGGGCATCTTCAACGCTGGCATCCGTGTCTGCGTTGGCCCTCAGTTGTTCCCAAATTAACCGTCCTTGTAGAAATAAGACCTGGGGTTCGTCCAGCGCCATTGTATCCACTTTGTCTAGGATTTCGCTGACTTCCTCCCATTCCCCAGCGGCCAGTTTGTCGTTGGCATCGGAT
>JAYKIC010000593.1:0-5545 GCA_035284985.1 Leptolyngbyaceae cyanobacterium | reverse complement strand
GAGGTGGAGCGGAATTTGATACTGCCGCAACAGGGCCTCGGTGGTGGAATCCTTATGAGGGTACACAGGGCTGAAGCCATTGGCCCCATGGGATTCCCGCCGCTGTTCTTGCATCAAGGTTATCCGTTCCCGCAAGAGCTGCATCAATGCCTGGTCAATTGACTCTAGCTGTTTTTGAGTTGACATAGTGGTCCCCAGCAAATGAATTAAGATTGCAGACGATTCAAGGTTTCACGCAGCTTTTCGCCCATTGGTTGCAAACTTTCCTCCTTGTACAGCAGCGATTCGCCATGTACCCCAGGAACATCATAGATAACCAACTCGCCTTCAATCACCTGACCCCAGCCTAAGGTGGGATCACTCTGGCAACCAGGGGGTTGCTGGCTGGCCCGGAAAAGTAGGGCGGACCCAGAATAGGGTTCGGGTTGATAATTCAGAAATGCCTTAACGGTGGCTTCCTGTACTTTCTGGTAATTTTCGGGGAGCGATCGCCCACTATCCAGATAAAATCGAGGCACCACAAAGGCCCAAGGCGTGTACTTGAGCATGAGTAACGTCACGGTTTCCAATTTACCAATCAACCAGGATTGACGATTAGTTGAAGCCTTAAGAGCGTCTGCCGCTGAATCAGGCTGTGGAGCCGGATCAACCACAGGTGGGGTGGTTGCGCTGTTTGGTTTGACTTGGGGTTGAGCTTCTGGAGCGGAAGCGGGTGGCTGCTCCCTTTGGGCCGGATTGGCCTGACCCTTCTCTCCTAGTTTCTTCTGAATCAGACTCGGTAAACGTTTCACGGCTAAAGATGCCGCATAGGGCAGCAATGAGAAGAAGCGAGGAACAACCGGGAGCAGTTTGGGGTAGCCCGGTCCTAAGGAGTCAATCATCCCCAACAATTCAACCTTATGACCTTGTTGCTGAAGTAGGCGGGCAATTTCCACCGCAATCATGCCGCCAACGGATAAGCCCAGAAGATAGTACGGACCTTCTGGCTGCACGGTTTGAATCCCTTCCACGTAAAGGCTAGCCATCTCTTTCAATTGGGTAATCGCTGGTCCGCCGTTCAATCCTGCGGCTTGTAAGCCGTACAGGGGTTGATCCGATCCTAGGTAATCCACCAGACCGCGATACATGAGAATATTTCCCCCGGCCCCGTGGACGCAGAATAGGGGCGGTTTGGTTCCTCCCGGCTGAATGGGTACCACCGATGACCATTCGTTACCGCCGTCCTGTTGAATCAGTGCGGCCAGTTGTTCGATGGTTTGGGCGGTAAATAGGGTAGCCAGGGGCAAATTGGTGCCCAGTACCTGATCAATTTGAGCAAATAATTTAGCCGCTTGAATTGACGTGCCGCCGAGTTCAAAGAAGCTGTCTTGGACACCGACTCGGTTGATCCCCAAGACGGCTTGCCAAATTTGAGCCAGTTGCTTTTCAATTTCGCTACGGGGTTGCACCGCTTCCCCGGTGGTTCGCCGACCCATCGTACTCAATTGTTCCCGGTCGATCGCCCCCGATTCCGTTAAAGGAAGGTGATCAAGGATGTGCAGGGTACATTGGCTGACGGTATTGAAGCGATCGCGCACCACCAAATCCTCAGGAATACCTATCGGCTGGGCTACATCCTTCAGGGTAACGTAAGCTGCCACCTGCTGACTGGGTTTAACCGCCGCCTCCACATATTGCTGCACGTTGCGGCGGGTACCGTCCAAACCGATCCAAAGTTGCCGTTGACCCTGTTGCAGGCTACCGATGAGGGATTGAATTCCCTTGTCGGCGGGAATGGCATAGTAGCCTTGAATGCGGGAAAACTCCTTCATTTGATAGCCCTGGCTCATGCCCACGTCATCCCACATACTCCAAGCCATGCAGTAGCTATTGACCTGATGTTGATACTGGAGGGTGTGGGCAAAGGCATCGAGAAAACGGTTGGCGGCAGCGTAGGCTCCCGTTTGATTCCCGCCAAAGAAGCCGTTGACCGAGGAGAAGCTGATGAACAGGGCATCGGGGTTATTTTTCACCAGATGGGCGAGGGATCGCGCCCCGGTCACTTTGGGATAGAGGGCGGCTCTGAGGCTATCACGGGTTTCCCCTAATACCGATAGCTCTGGGGCAATACCCGCTAGGTGGAAGATCCCGTCTAGGCGGCAGTTCCAGTCCTGGGCCGCAGCCGCCACCTGTTTTTCCAGGGCGGCCACATCCCCTAAATCCACCGCCTCGTAACGAATTGTCCCTTTCCCCAGGGATTCTAAAGCTTGGTAGGCGGCAATGCGTTTGCCAGTTGTGCTATCAGCAGATTGAGTAGCCCAGGTTACGCGATCGGGTAAGGCCGTGCGCCCAAGGAGGAGGAGCTTGGCCTCAAAGGTTTCGAGGAGATAGTGGGCGATCGCCACTCCCACACCGCCTAAACCGCCACTCAGCACATACATCCCCCCCTGTTTCAAGGGCGAGGGCTGGGGTGAGGTTTGGGCAGATCCCTGGGACCAGTCCACTGCTTGCAATCGGGGAATCAACCGTTGACCATTGCGATAGGCCACCTCAGGGTCAGTGGGGTCAGCCCCTAGCTCAGTCGTCAGGTAACGCAGACTCTCCGTGGTTGCCCCCGTGGGGATATCAATATGGCGACAGGTGAGCCATTCCAACTCTTGAGTCGCCGCCTTGAGCCACCCCAGCATCGTGGCCCGTTCCGCTACCACTGGGTCTTGCAGTCCAATCGGTTGGGTATAACTGCCACCCACTAGGACCGTGACCTCAGTGTTGTCTAGGCGAGTTGCTTCTAGGGCTTGAACCAAGGCCAAGACGCTGTATAGTCCCTGATCTAAAGCCGTTTGGGGCGCATCGGTGGCATCAGCGAACTCGGTGAGGGTCCACAGGTGAAGCACTTGGGTGACGGGGGTGCCTGTGGCCTGCACCTGTTGCAGCAGTTGGCGGTAATGGTTGGGTTGGTTGGGGTCAATCTGGTAGCGATCGCCCCCGATGGTCTGAAAGGTGGACCCTGGCACTACCCCGATCCAAGGGTGGTTAGGGGGCAAGGTGAGCGATCGCAAATCCGCCACCACGGTTTCGTTTGTGGCAAACACGACGGTGCAGCCCGGTTGGGTCTGGAGTTGGCGATAGGGAGGCTGCTTGGGTCGCCAAATTTGGGTGTAGAACCAGTTGGGCAAGGTATTGGCATTTTCTAAAAGACAATCGACCTGCTTGAGGCTGGGGTCAAATTCTCCCGCTTCAAAACGTTTGCTGAGTTGCGATCGCTGAATTTTCCCGATCGCGGTCTTGGGAATTTGCGCCGTCTCCACCGGGATCAAATAATCAGGATTCGCCCCCACCTTGGCCACCACCGTTTGCCGCACCGCCCGGATCAACTCCGTCAATTCGCGATCATCGGTAGTCAAGGCATGGAAGAAAATCGCCAGCTTTTCCGTATTTCCCCCTGGATCTCGCACCGCACAAGCCGCCGTATAGGACACTTCAATGCCATCCAGTTCCTCCACCACCGCTTCAATTTCATGGTTGTAGAAGTTGGCTCCATTAATAATGATGGTTTCCTTCGCCCGACCGGATATGACCAGATGCCCATTGGCGATAAACCCCAAGTCTCCCGTATCAAACCAACCATCTGCCAAAAATACCTCTTGATTCACCGTGGGATTTTTGTAATAACCCGGTGACACCGCTGCCCCTTTCACTTGCAGTCGCCCGATGGTATCTTCCATCAGCACTTGATTTTGGGCATCCACAATCCGAATCGAGACCCCAGGGATCACCGGACCCAGATCGGCAAACACGGAACAGTTGGGGTGATCTGGACTGACTCGCCTAATGGAACCATTCAGGGAAGCCTTGTCCACAATGTGGCGGATCATCGGCTGCGCTGTGGTGGGTTGACCGTAGGTAATCCCAGACCCCATTTCCGCCATGCCAAAGGCCGGACGAATGGCCGTATTCTTAAACCCGTAGGTGGATAGACTTTTGATAAATTCTTCCACCGCATTGGACGACACCGCCTCTCCTGCTGTCAGCAACGATCCCACACAGGATAAATCCCAGGAATGCTCGGTGTCGCTACTCTTGAGGGCATCATTCACTAGGGCGTAGGCAAAGTTGGGTGCCCAACTGTGGGTGATGCGGTATTTGTGGATCAAATCCAACCAGTTGAGGGGGAAACCCAGCACGTATTCCTTGACGGTGTAAACCAGATTGCAACCTAGGTAAACGCACCGAACGTGCCAGTCCGAAATACTGCCGATGTGGTCAAAGGGCAACCAGTTGAGAATCACATCCTCTGCCGTGTGATTGCAGAGGATATTGGTGCCGATGGCGCGGGAAATCAGGTTCCAGTGGGTTAAGCCAATGCACTTGGGCATTCCGGTACTGCCGGAGGTGAGGTTGAAAAAGGCCAAGTCATCGGGCTGACAGTCGTGGTAGTGGGTATCGGGTTCATGCTTTCGCAAATCGTCAATGGCTCGAACCCGCAGAGCCTCCACTGGCAACCACTGGGATAGTTTTTGCACCGAGGATAAATCCGCCGCGCTAGTGAGAATGAGGGGCTGATCCAGCAGTTTCCAAACATTACACAGTTTGTCCACGCCACCGTTGGATTCATTATAGGTGGGGGGCAAACTCATGATTACGGGAATGAATCCCCCTAAAATACAACCCCAAAATGCGGGAATGATATCTTCGGTGAGTTCCAGTTGAAAGATAACTTTGTCTTGAGGTTGCAGACCCAAACTTCTGAATCCTGCCAGGATGCGTTCGGCATCGACTTGCAAGTCAGCATAGGATTGCTTAGTTTCGCTGCCAGATGGAGTGAGGTAGGTGATGCGATCGCCCCCCATCTCACGGGCTGCCCGCAGCAGCAATTCCGGCAAGGTACGCAGTTCATACGCCCATTCCGGCAATTCGCCCCCATTAGCCAACGCAGGAACTTGGGAGGCGATCGCCTCCTCACTGGTTTCAGGCTCAACAACAGACACCGAGGTTGCCTCAGTCTCAACAATAGCCCCATTTTTCCAATCAGAACGCAGCTCCGACAAGTGCAGCACTGCCTGTTTGTCCGATCTAGATTGGGCCACCACCGCCACTTGGTTCACCGCAGGAAGCTCTTGTAGCTCAGTCTCCCAAGCTTGCAGCAGGAACTCATCAACCACCTCAATCTGAACTAAGGCATCCTCATCAATGTCACCGGATGCGGTCAGTGGCAAGTTAGGAAGAGGGACGTAATGGGTGGGGATCAAGGTTTCAGGTAGGGCTGCTGCCAAGTGAGTCGTGAGCCGCTCTGCCGAAAAGGGGTCTGACAGAACCACATAGGCGACCCATTCTCCTTGTTGTTGTACACCCTGGCGCTGGAGCACGATGCAATCTTCAACTGAGCCTTCTGCCTGTAGAACAGATGCAATCACGTGGGCATCTGAAATACTACTTTCATTTATTTGCAATTTATTAGCCAACTTCTGACGAATATTTGCAATATTCTGTGCAAGCAATTGACTGTTCCCAGTACTAGATGCGGGATTATTGATTAAAACCATATAAACTCCTTGCTGCCAATACC
>JAYKIC010000592.1:0-9751 GCA_035284985.1 Leptolyngbyaceae cyanobacterium | reverse complement strand
CTTTGTCTATTTCACCACCATTCGCCCTACCGATGCCGATCGGCTTAAAAAGATGTACGAACGATTGTAATGGCTAACCCAACGCTAACCCAACCCTGAGACATGATGGATGGATGACATGCGAATTAAGATTTGTGGCATAACCCAACCGGATCAGGGGGTGGCGATCGCCCGACTTGGGGCAACCGCCCTGGGTTTTATTTGCGTCCCCACCTCGCCGCGCTACGTCACCCCAGCCCAAATTCAAGCGATTACCCAACCCTTGCTCGATCCCCACTTCAGGTCTAGCCCCGTGGACCGGATTGGGGTTTTTGTGAATGAATCCTTAGAAAAGATTACCCAAACCGTGGCCCAGGGACAACTGAATGGGGTGCAATTGCACGGGGACGAATCCATTGAGTTTTGCCAACAGGTTAAGGCAACATTGCCCCAAATTGAGCTAATTAAAGCCTTTCGGATTCGTAATGCCACCGCTTTGGTGTCAGTGTATGCCTATGCCGCGATCGCCGATGCGCTGTTGTTAGATGCTTACCATCCCACCCTATTAGGGGGCACAGGGCATACCCTCGATTGGAGCTTGTTGCAATCCTTTCAGCCCGGTTGCCCCTGGTTTTTAGCCGGGGGACTGAATCCTGATAACGTCGGGGACGCGATCGCCCAGGTTCACCCAGATGGGATTGATTTGTCCAGCGGAGTGGAGCGATCGCCAGGGCAAAAGGATCTCGCCCAAGTGAAACACCTATTTGATGCCCTAGCGATAAGCTCTTAGGATTGCCCCTCTATAGACCTGTCCGAAAATTGGGGTGGAGTACCCGCGCAGCGGGTACTCCACCCCAATTTTCGGACGACTCTTATGAAGAGGGTGGGGCAAGGTACGCCCGACCTCACCCCACCCTCTAACCCAATCGGTTAAAAACCGACCCAAGCATTAGGGACGAAACTAGACTTTAAGAATCTCCGCCTCTTTTTTAGCCAGTTCCTCATCAATTTTTTGCACATATTTATCTGTTAACTTTTGGATTGCGTCCTGCAAATCAGCGAATTCATCCTTGGAAATTTCACTGGCTTTTTCCTGCTTGCGGGCTGCATCAATCCCATCCCGACGAACATTGCGGACCCCAACCTTGCCCTCCTCCGCTAACTTGGCCGCTTGTTTCGCAAGTTCTTTACGGCGATCGCTCGTCAATGGTGGAATATTCAAGCGAATCACCGAGCCATCATTACTGGGGGGCATCCCTAGATCCGACAGTTGAATCGCTTTTTCAATACTGGACACCGCACTCCGATCATAGGGCTGGATGGTAATCGTTGAAGCATCAGGAGTGCTGATATTAGCCAAGGACTTCAGGGGCGTTGGGCTACCGTAGTAGTCCACCATAATACGGTCCAGCAGCGAGGCATTCGCTCGCCCAGTCCGAATGGTGTTAAAGGCTCTTTGGGTGGCCTCAACCGACTTTTGCATCTGTTCTTCAATATCTTTTAACTTCACAGGAGCCTCCCACTATCGTTCCTATTGATTCTCCCATCACAGCCCGTCTTATATTACCGTCTACCGACAGATTAAACACCATGATCGGAATATTATTATCTTTGCACAGTGCGATCGCCGTGCCATCCATCACCTTCAAATCATTGGTCAATACGTGGCTATAGGTCAAGGTCTCATAGCGACAGGCACCTGGATTTTTCATCGGGTCCGAGTCATATACCCCATCGACCTTCGTCGCTTTGAAGACTACTTCTGCATTGATTTCTGCCGCTCGCAGCGCCGCTGTCGTATCCGTAGTAAAAAAGGGATTGCCCGACCCTCCGCCAAAAATAACAACCCGTCCCTTTTCCAGATGGCGAATGGCTCGCCGTCGAATATACGGTTCAGCCAACTCCTGCATCTCAATGGCCGTTTGCACCCGTGTGGGAATCCCCGCCCGTTCTAAGGCATCCTGGAGGGTCATCGCGTTCATAACCGTGGCAATCATGCCAATGTAATCGGCGGTCGCCCGGTCCATACCCGCTGCCGACCCTTTAATCCCGCGAAAGATATTGCCACCCCCAACCACAACGGCCATCTGCAAGCCAGTAGCGACCACATCGGCGATTTGGCGGGCAATCTGATCGACCACATTGGGATCAATCCCGTAACTCAACTCACCCATCAGGGCTTCACCACTCAACTTCAGCAAAACCCTCTGGTATTTTGTCTCCATGACTGCTGATGCCTTTTTGTTGATTAAACGTCTCACCTAAGATAGCAGTCCTGTGGATACCTGTCCCCTTTTCACTGAGGATTTCTTTGGGCTAGCGTCGATTAATGGGCACCAAAAGCAACGGCTTCAACCGTTTTGCTGGCTCCAGCATTGACCGCTACAGACTGAGGGGCGGCGATCGCCCCATACAACGTATCCCGCTGCTGGGGCGATCGCCCAATGGACCGAATGGCCCCCACTAAGTCCGATGCCTCCATGCAAGTCCCCCCCTGCGCCCCCGCCATCGTCGTAATATGCTCCTCCATTAAGGTGCCGCCAATGTCGTTACACCCCCATTGCAGGGCCGTAGTCGCCCCCGCCAACCCTAACTTGACCCAACTGGGCTGGTGATTCACAATCCAATGGCCTAAAAAGAGACGGGCTACAGCGGTGAGTAAGAGGGCATCCGCCAACACGGGCTGATCTCGACCCACCCGTCGCCGCAGGGGTTTGGGGGCTTCTTGGCCGACGAAGGGTAGCAAAATAAATTCGGTAATGCCGCGATCGCCCCGTGCTTGAGCCGCTTGCTGGAGCGATCGCAACTGGGCCAGATGATGGATTTGCTGGGCTGGGGTTTCAATGTGACCCGATAACATGGTGCTAGTGGTGGGCATTCCCAACCGATGGGCCGTACCGATAATCTCGATCCAGGTCGCACTGTTAATTTTTTCGGGACACAACACCCGCCGCACCTGATCATCCAAGACCTCAGCGGCGGTTCCAGGCATGGAATCCACCCCTGCGGCCTGCAACGCCTCAATCACCCTGGCATAGTCCCGGTGATCTTCCCTAGCAATAAATTGCACCTCCTGGGGCGAAAAAGCATGGAGATGGAGCTGGGGAAAGGTTTGCTTAATCGTACGAATTAACTCCAGGTAGTAATCCAAGGAATCGCCATTTTTCTTAGCTTGGAGATTGAGTCCCCCTTGCATACAAATTTCGGTGGCTCCGCGCTGTACTGCGTCCGTCGCTTTTTCCAGAATCGCGCCATAGTCGAGCCAATACGCTCCGTCTTGGTCCGCATCCCGCCGGAAGGCACAAAAGCTACAGTGCTGTTCGCAAATATTGGTGAAATTAATGTTGCGGTTAATCACATAGGTCACGGTGTCCCCGACCTGTCGTTGGCGCAACTCATCCGCCGCCGCTCGAATGGTAGCGATCGCCCCCTCATCCCGTTGAGTGAGCAATGCCACCCCTTCGGCTTCAGTTAAATCATCACCAGCTAAGGCACGATTGAGAATAATTTCTAGCATAGGAGTTAGGAAGTGAGGGAATTGTCTTCGTTCTTCAATCTTCGTTCGTTCTATCTATCTATTCAACCATGCTCGCAGGATGCCCGTGACCACGGCGGGACATTCTAGGTGAGGCAGGACTCCGGTGTGGGCGATCGCCTCAAACCATTTCACCGCTTTGGGATTGAGGGCCGCTAGACGCTGACCAAATTCAGGACTCTTAAATTTAGAGGCTTGGCCCCAAATAAAGGCAGTGGGAACCGTTAACTGATCGAGATATCGCGTTAAATCGAAGAAGAGGGAACCCTTAAGGGCGGACAGGGCCGCATATTCCGCGTTGGGTTGTTGGGCGGAGTCCGTATAGGCTGCCACCATTTCGTTGGTAATGCGATCGGGTTGGGCAAACAAAAATTGCTCTAGGAAATTGCGGACTGCAATCTCGTTGGCTGCGCCCAAGGTATAAATCACCCGATCCAACACGGGAGTGGCCACCAGTTGGGCCGCAATCCCACTGCCATAGCTACGGCCAAAATCGTCGTAACCGGAAGGACAAACCAGAAATAGGGATTGGACTAAGTGGGGGTGGGCGATCGCCACCCGAATGGCAAAGGCGGCGGTCAAGGAGGTGGCCACCAAGGTAGCGCGATCGCCCAAATGCACCAACAGTTCACTGATGATGGTGATATAGTCCTCAGCCCTGTAATCCCGTTGGGGATGGGCGGATGCCCCCCAACCCACCAAATCTGGGGCAATTACCCGATAGTCGGCAGCAAAGGCCGGATACACCTTGGACCATTCATAGGCAGATGATCCTCCCCCCATACTGTGGAGAAAAATCAATAGGGGGCGGTGATCCCTCTCCCCTTTGGGTTGCCAGTGACTCCAAGGCTCGGCACTGGGGACATAGTAAACCATTTGCCCCAGAGTCGTGTCCATTGGTTGAGGTTCAAAACCAGGCGGAGAAAAAAGAGCCATGGGTATTTTGCTAAAACGTTTAGCACACTAGGGCTACAAACTCGTTCCTACGAGACTAATTTTGCAAACGATTGAATGCTATACCAAAAGGTATCACGCATCACAAATCCTTGACAGTCCTAAATGATACAAGCATTGAGGTTACAGCTTTTTATTTCGTGTCACTATATCTGTGCCAATGGACCGAACTTTCCTAAAAACCTTACCCATAGACGCTAATTGGGTCAACGCCGCGATGTATCATACTGACACACAACTACCAATACCAAACTGAGAACTAGACAGGAGTTTGCAGCTAATGAAAAAAGTAGAGGCTATTATTCGTCCCTTTAAGCTAGATGAAGTCAAAATTGCCTTGGTCAATGCTGGAATTGTAGGGATGACTGTCTCTGAAGTGAGAGGGTTTGGTCGCCAAAAGGGGCAGCCAGAACGCTATCGGGGATCGGAATACACCGTTGAATTTCTGCAAAAACTGAAAATAGAAATCGTGGTCGAAGATAATCAGGCCGACATGGTGGTGGAGAAAATCATTGCGGCTGCACGTACAGGAGAAATTGGCGACGGCAAGATATTTGTCTCCTCTGTAGACAAAATTGTTCGGATTCGCACCGGGGAAAGCAATACGGAAGCGATCTAGTCCCTCTGTTGGTTATGCTCCATAGGCTTTGCGACAGGAGCGATCGCCCCCATCATGGGCGATCGCTCCTGCCAGTTCTAGCCCCATTTTTAGACCAATTCCTCAGCTTTATCACTGTTGGTATACGGAGATACAAAACAGGGGTACAAGGTACGGTTAAGTAATTTAAAGTCAGGATACTATCATAGCTTAGTGTTTCTAGGCTTAATGCTCTAGTTTGAACATTCTGGCTACACATTCTCTATCGATTGCTGGGGATTGCCCCGTAGTTTGGCAGGTGGGTGGTCAGTAATCACAGTGGAAATGGTCAGCACAGTTAAATGGGGTACAAGGTATGATAGGGGGTCAAACTGAATCGTTGGCCGATATCTTTCGCCGACTCAGTGGTAGTATTTTTCCAGCAACCGCTGAACCTTATGAGCGGGGAAAAACTATTTTCTTCCCTGGTGATCCGGCTGAGCGAGTTTACTTTTTGACAAAGGGAGCCGTTAAGCTCTCACGGGTATATGAGGCGGGTGAAGAGATTACGGTGGCCCTACTGCGGGAAAATAGCGTATTTGGCGTTCTCTCCCTGATGACGGGCAATCGCTCCGATCGCTTCTATCACGCTGTGGCCTTTACCCCCGTCGAGTTACTGTCTGTCCCGATTGAGCACATGCAGAAGGCGCTTAAGGAGCACCCAGAACTGGCACTGGTGATGCTGCAAGGGTTGTCATCGCGGATTTTACAGACAGAAATGATGATTGAAACCTTGGCCCACCGCGATATGGGATCGCGTCTGGTCAGCTTTTTGCTAATCCTTTGCCGGGATTTTGGCATTCCTAGCTCCGATGGCGTGACCATTGACCTGAAGCTGTCCCATCAGGCGATCGCCGAGGCCATCGGCTCTACCCGTGTCACCGTGACCCGCCTCCTGGGGGATCTGCGCCAAGAACACATGATTTCCATCCACAAAAAGAAGATCACGGTTCACAATCCCATGAATTTGAGCCAGCAATTTACTTGATCCACTTACTGGTTCCCGGATCATTTTGACCACCCATCTACCGGAACAAGCTTGCATCCCCTATGCAAAACATAACTGCAAAACATTAAGAGAACCTAAACCCGATTGCTTTTGCAGCATTCTCCACAGAATCGCGGCCCATCGTCCTTCTTAAATGATGGAGTTAGCATTCTTAGCGTAGGGGACTTTAGCCATGCCAGTCGTTGGGCTACTCAGCAAGTTTGATCAGTGTGTTCTCAATATGGCCCTGATTCACCTCTGTAATAGTGAAAGCCATGTGGGTCAGGAAATGCGCCACCAATATAATGCCTGGAAACAAGACACTGATACTCCGGTGCATAACCCCTGGCTGGATATCCATCAGTTCACAATTTATATTCCCCATCCCGATCAGCAGTACGAAGGCATCACCCTGGAAGCGGGTCTAAGTCAAGGCTATAACGTTGAGGTGGAACCCGTGAAAGACCCTAGCAGCTTGATTTACGATATTCGTCAGGGTAGTCACTTTGTGGCCGTGTTCAAACAAAAGCAGGTGGATGGGGACTTTGCGATCGCCGCTACGGGAATTTTTGTACGATCCCTGGCCCTAGTCAGTTTAGATGTTGTGGTTGATCTGATGGAAGGGGACACTGAACCGATTGTGGTGCGGCATCCCATTATTCGAGACTATCCCCAGGATTGGGAGACCACACTTCGACAATTTTTGCAGCATGAAATCAGGGATGAGGCATTGCCGCGTCTAGTGGGATACGTGGATCAGAGCTTGAATCGGGACTACCGTTCCCCCGATTGGCGCGATATTTACCAGGCGGGGAATGGGTTATTGAGTCTGTGAGGGGGCGGCGATCGCCACCCAGGCCCGTAAAATTTCCGCCACCCCCCAGGCTTGGGCAAAACACCCCCGCGCCGTAAACGGGGCATCCCCATCAAAAATTTCGCTAATGGTGCCCATACCCGCATCGCTTAGGTGATCGGCCATCGGTGCTAACCAGCGTCGGGCTTGATCGGCATCCCCGTATACTTGGAAATGGCTTTGGACAAACGGTCCCATCAGCCAACTCCACACCGTGCCCTGATGGTATGCCGCATCCCGCTTAAACTGATTGCCGCCGTACAGCCCGACGTAATCGGCATGGTGGGGCGAGAGCGATCGCATTCCGTAGGAGGTGTACAATTCCCGCGCCACCGCATCCACCACGCTTTGCTCTTGTTCTGGCGACAACAAGGGCAAAGCGTGGACTGCACCATAGGGCAGGGCGATCGCCAACGTCTGATTAGGCCGCAGGGCCGGATCATGGCCGCCATCCGGAGTATCTAGCACATCAAAACAATAGCCCGTCTCGGAATTCCAAAAGCGCTGAAACCCCTGCCTACACTGGGTTGCTAATTGCTGATATTCATCATTGGGATAGCCAATTTTCGCCGCTAACTGGGCCATCATTACCAAAGCGTTGTACCAGAGAGCGTTAATTTCCACAGGTTTGCCGATGCGGGGCGTGACGACCCATCCCTCCACGATGGCATCCATCCAGGTGAGTTGCACCCCTGGTTCTCCCGCGTAAATCAGGCCATCACTGGGGTCCATTTGGATGTGGTAGCGGGTGCCGCGACGGTGCCAGTCAATCACGGAGGCCAGTTTAGGAAACAGTTCCGCCAGCAGTTCGGTGTCGTCCGTTGCCTGTAAGTAAGTTCGCACCGCTTCAAAATACCAGAGGGTGGCATCGACGGTGTTGTAAACCGGGGTCTGGTTTGATTCGGGGAACATATTGGGAATCATGCCCTGGTCGATGTACTGGCCGAAAATTTGCAGGATGGGACGGGCTAGTTCCGGTCGCCCGGTGGCGATCGCCAACCCCGGCAAACTAATCATCGTATCCCGCCCCCAGTCAGTAAACCAGGGATATCCGGCAATAATGGTTTTGCCTGCGATCACGTCCCCCTGCGCGGTGGTCAAGGATCGATCTACCACAAACTGATCCGCAGCCAACACCAGTTGCCGGACCCAATCGGGCGCAGTTGGACCCAATTGAGGCGTATGGGGGTGGGCCTGATCCCAGCGATTCAGGAGAAAATTCTCGTGGGATTGGCGATCGCGCAACGCTGTTTCCCCATCCAAATTGGCCCGGGGATTCGTACTGGCTACCACGGTAAAGCCACTCCCCGGTTCTAGGGAAACATTCAAGGTGGCAATCTGCCAAGGGGCATCCTGTTCCCCAGTGCCGCGATCATGTTCGATGGCTAGGTACAGGGGATCGAGGCGGCAGGGGGCGATCGCCATCGTGCCCCGGTTCGCCAAAATAAAGAAGGGAACGCCATCCTGATGCGCCTGTGCCCGGATGCCGTGGGCAACCCCATCCACTTGCCAGGGCCAATCGGGAGTACCACCATGGTGATAACGGTAGTTCACCACCACCTTGAGGGAGAGCATCAGAGGACCGCTACCCCGCTGGACATCATAGCGAATGTAAGTAGTATTTTCCCCTTGCGCCATCCAAATACGTTTGTCTAACAACCCATCCCCCATCCCGTAGGTCCAATGGGGCACCGTGCCATCCAGGTGAAAGGATTCAATCTGGCGATACCCCTGGGGTTCAATCCGGCCATCCGCCCAGTGATTGGTATAAAGCGGCCAGGATTGTCCCTGGTACGTCACCGTCTCCTCTAGCTTGGTTAACAACACCGTGCGCTCCACCGGAGGTTGCAGGGCGGCGATTAAAAGGCCATGGTAGGCGCGGGTCAAGGGTCCGGCAATCGTACCGCTACCGTAGCCGCCGATGCCATTGGTCACAAGCCACTCGCGGGAGGTTGCGGTGGGGAAGTCGCCACAAATCGCCCGTCCAAATCGAATACCCATAGTTAAGCCCTGTTGTTCTACGCTGCTGTCTGCCAATGGCAATACTTCTTTGCACCTTCTGGAGTTGTTGTTAGGTTAACCATGATACCGAATACAGCCAGAAATCTCTCATCCAATGGGAAGAAAATATTAACGTCTTTAGGCTAAGATATGTTTTAGACTAGCCTAGAGGAAAATTGTTAAAGTTAGGTATCGCTGCTGCTAATCATAGGCTAGGTTAACAGTAGCATCATGCCCCCAAGAATAGGGTGAATTGGCTAATGGCACAGCGTTTGCGCTTAATTCATGAGCTTAAATTGCGATCGCTGTTCGACAGGTTTCACGAGAATGGATTATGGTAAGTATAAGCGTAATGTTCGCTGTGGCGACAAGAATCCGTGAGAATCCTATCGTTGCAGACCGATCACTTAGGCGCTGTGAGGGCTGCAATACCTAGTAACAAAATCTGGTTACGTTTTCAATAGCCGCTAATTCTAATCTAATGTGAAGGGTAGATAACGAGACTTGATAGACCAGGAACTTAAGTCCCGTATGTGTTTAGCTTTACCCCCTCTAACTCCCCCTTGCAAAGGGGGAGGACCGGAGTTTCCCCCCTTTGCTTTCGCAAAGCGTGCCCGGAGGGCGTAGGGGGATTAAGGGGGGTAAAGTTAGGGTTTTCCGACTTCGCTAAACAGGTACTAAGCTGATTGACTGACAAAACTCAAACAGCCCTCACCCCAACCCCTCTCCCAGAGCGGGAGAGGGGCTTTCGACCCAAGAACCTGGTTTGAAGTCCCTTCTCCCCTTTTGGGAGAAGGGATTTAG
>JAYKIC010000591.1:0-11992 GCA_035284985.1 Leptolyngbyaceae cyanobacterium | reverse complement strand
CCCCTCTCCCAGAGCGGGAGAGGGGCTTTCGACCCAAGAACCTGGTTTGAAGTCCCTTCTCCCCTTTTGGGAGAAGGGATTTAGGGAAGAGGGGCAAAGTTTTGTCAGTCAATCAGAAGCGAACGTCTATCGGAAAAGTGGTCGCACCAGTAGCTGGGGGATTTTTCGCAAGGATAATCGATAGAATACGGGGGAGCACTGGCCCTTCAATCAATAAACCTATGTCGCTAATGGATGAGCAGCAGGGCGATCGCCCCCTCCCTCTCCCAATACGCTAATCTTTGTAGGGGTTTCAAACGGCAATGTAATTGAGTGGTACGATTTCGCCCTTTATGGCTACCTGACCCCCATTATTTCCCTGCTATTTTTCCCCAACGAGAATCAACTTATTTCTTTGCTGGAAACCTACGGTGTATTTGCCACTGAGTTTATCATGCGACCCATTGGGGTCGGGATTTTCGGCTATATTGGCGATCGCGTCAGTCGCCGCACCGAATTATTGATCTCTGTCATCTTAATGGCCATTCCCACCTTTTTACTGGGATTATTGCCTGACTATAACCAAATTGGCATCGCCGCCCCAATCCTCTTAATTTTGTTGAGATTGGTACAAGGCTTATCCGTTGGTGGAGAATTTACCGGATCAGTCACCTACGTGGCGGAAACAGCCCCCCAAACCCGACGCGGCTTCACCGCCAGCTTTACCAACGTCGGCTCAACAGCGGGTCTGCTGCTAGGTTTAGGCATCATAACCCTGATGACCCACCTGCTCCCCGATACCAGCCTAAAAACCTGGGGATGGCGCTTACCTTTCTTGTTCGGCGGTGTTTTGGGACTGGTTGGACTGTACATTCGCAGCAACCTGCCCGTCTCGGAAGTCTTCCAGCAGCAGCATGAAGGCAACCCAGTATCCTGGTTTAGCGCCTTGCGACAATCCTTAGTACCGATGCTACAGGCCATGTTTTATGCAGGGGGGTACGCCTCCACCTGTTACATTACGATAGTTTACCTACCCACCTATCTGAATCAGTTTGCCGATGTGCCCCTGAGCCGTGCATTAACCATTCATGCCGTTCCCTGACCTTTCAGATCGGGATTATTCCCCTTATGGGTTGGCTGTCGGACATGACCCTGCGACGCAAATCATGGTTGTTGCTGACAACCTTAAGCATGGCCCTGTTTAGTTTGCCTGCGTTTTGGTTCCTCTTTCAAGCCAACCCCGCCAGAATTTGGTTAGTCCAACTGGGCTTTGCCATGCTGCTAGTGCCCTTAATAGCCATTTCCCCCGCCATGATGGTAGAGTGATTTCCCACCAAGACCCGCCTAACCGCCTATTCACTTTCATTTAATATTGGAACTAGCATGATGGGCGGCACCTCCCTGCTGCTGTGTACTTGGCTGATTAATGTCAGTGGCAATGTGTACGCTCCGGCCCTCTACCTGATTGGCAGTGTGCTAATGAGTGCGATCGCCCTGATATGGATGCGCGATCGCAACCGTGAGCCGTTGCAATAGAACACCTTGATGCAGCGCATTGCCAAGGCACGATCAGCATTTAGACAGGCTTTGTGATGGTATAATTATACTATTAAAGTCATCTTCTGTTCGCCATGATTCTGCCCTTACAAGAACGGTATATCAATCTCCTGACTGACTTTGGGTTCAAGCGCGTCTTTGGTAGCGAACCCCACAAACGTCTATTGGTCGATTTTCTCAATACTCTCCTGCCATCCCATCATCAAATCAAAGATCTCCGTTATAAAAGTAGTGAGAATCAAGGCAAAAGCGAAAGCGATCGCAAAGCTATTTTTGACATTTATTGCCAAGGGAATCAGGGCGAACAATTTATTGTTGAAATCCAAAAAGCCAAGCAAAACTTTTTCAAAGATCGAAGTGTCTACTACGCGAGTTTTCCCATTCAAGAACAAGCCCTCAAAGGCGAATGGAACTATCGCTTAGACCCAGTATATTCCATCGGTATTTTGGATTTTGTCTTTGATGATCATCACGCTGATCCGGCTTACCTACATCAAGTGGAACTCAAAAATCAGCAGTGCAATGTTTTCTATGACAAACTTAAATTTATCTATGTTGAACTGCCTAAATTTAATAAACAATTGGATGAACTGGAAAGCCAACAAGACAAGTGGTTTTATTTGTTTCGCCATTTGCCCACCCTGGATGATCGTCCCAGTCCATTCCAAGATTCAGTATTTCTGGAACTATTTGAAGTAGCAGAAATCTCCAAATTTAACCGCAATGAGCAGGAGATCTATGAACGTAGTTTGAAATACTACCGGGACATGAATAACGTTATTTCTACTTCCAAGGAAGAAGGAATTGAAATTGGGGAACAACGGGGTATTCAGATTGGGGCATTGCGGGGGATTCAGATTGGGGAACAACGGGGGATTCAGATTGGGGAATTGCGGCGGTGGCGATCGCTCCTCTGCCGTCAATTAACCCGAAAGTTCGGCGATTTACCGGACGATATCGAACAAACCATTAATCAGTTATCACTGTTGGGCTTGGATGAACTAAGCGAGATCATTTTCACGATAGATAATGTTACGGTTCTCAGGGAATGGCTAGAGCATCAGCCACGGGATCGCTTTGAAAATTCGGCTTAAAGCTTTGATTTTAACCCTATGTTTTCTGGCGTTTACGGATAGCGTTGCTAAAACCCACTACCACCAAAATATTAGATAACGTCAGGAACATTTCAGCCCCACCATGCAGAAAATCTACATTCGCTAGAGTATCACCATAGACCTTTTCCGCGTAAATTCCTGCTGGAATTGTCACAGCCACAAAAACTAGGGTGCCGTAGAATCCAGCTAGAGCCAGACGCGGCATATCGGGTGTGCGGCTGAGAAACCAGAGAAAGCCGATGTAGGGGAATAAAGAAGCCGCGAATAGGTTTTCCTTAGATATTAATGGGGCTAAATGTACGATTCCGATATTCAAAATTTCCCCATTCAAAATTGCTAAACTAAAAATTTCTAAACTCATCAGTTTGAAGTCTCCCGGTTGAGGTTATAGGATCGCCAAATCCACCAGCTAGCGGCCAATAGGGTCACATTTCCTACTAAGGTCATTGCAGCTTGAAGAATGACCAGCCATTCTAAGGCGGGTGAATTGTCAAATAGATGCCAGGTGCAGGCACACATGGCGCTAATCAGGGCAGGTAACATACCGAAGGAAAGAGTACGCCATGCGGGTTTTTGGATTAAATCGGCATAGCTCCAGATCAACCAAATGGCAACAATCCATTCAATGACGCTGGATACATGGATAATCCATGTGGGAATTGATAGGGCATTCATGGGATAGTGTTGAGTCAATAGGGTCTAGTGGACAGTATTTAGTGAATACTGTCTAGTGGGCGGTGTTTAGTAGATAATTTCTGGGGAATTTCTAGATTAAATTGCTCCTAGATTATTATGAAGCAATGGGGCCACCGTGGTGGTGGGTGAGGTACCAGCGATCGCCCATTTTCTCGAAAATATTGGTAGCCATCGATCGCGCTTCCAACCGTCGTCCCCGTAACACCTGCATCACTTTCTCGACCACGACCATGTAAGCGATCGCCCCTTGCACCTCCGTGGTTATAATATCCACATCGATTTCCAAATATTGAGTATTGGTAAAAATTTGTTGCCAGGATTCCCGAATATCCGGCCAGCCCTTCAGGGCAGTTCGTCCGGGGTGAATACACAACGTCCCCACGCCGTGGGACCAGATTGTTTCCATCGCCTCTATGTCTTTCTTTTCAAATGCTCGGTAAAATGATTGATTGGTGGTCTGGACGGATTGAATATCTGTCATTGCATTTTTATTTGAGGGTTAAGGTGCTATGTCCAAGGTTTTGATTATTGGAGCGGGTGGCGTTGGCAATGTGGTTGCTAAAAAATGTGCCCAGGTTCAGGATGTGTTTTCTGACATTTTGATTGCCAGTCGGACGAAGGAAAAGTGTGAGGCGATCGCCGCCACCATCACCCATCCCAGCATCGCTACCGCCCAACTGGATGCGGACAAGGTAGCCGAAATCGTCGCCCTGATTCGAGATTTTCAACCCGACATCGTAATCAACGTAGCTCTACCCTACCAGGATTTGCCGATCATGGATGCCTGTCTGGAAACTGGAGTTCACTACCTCGACACGGCCAACTATGAACCCCCCGACGAGGCCAAGTTTGAGTATAAATGGCAATGGGCCTACCACGATCGCTTCCAACAGGCAGGGATCATGGCGGTATTGGGCTGCGGTTTTGACCCCGGAGTCACGGGAATTTTCACCGCCCATGCCCTCAAACACCACTTCGATGAAATCCAGTACCTCGACATCGTGGACTGCAACGCGGGGGATCACGGTCAAGCCTTCGCCACCAATTTCAACCCAGAAATCAACATCCGGGAAATTACCCAGAAGGGCCGCTACTACGAAGGTGGTGCATGGAAAGAAATCGATCCCTTCTCCATCCACCAGCCCATCGACTACCCCGAAATTGGTCCCAAGGAATCCTACGTGCTCTACCACGAAGAACTGGAATCCCTGGTAAAGCACATTCCCACCCTCAAACGCGCCCGATTTTGGATGACTTTCTCCCAAAATTATTTGACCCACCTGGAAGTGTTGCAAAATGTAGGCATGACCCGCATTGACCCCATCGACTACGAAGGCCATCAAATTATTCCCCTGCAATTCCTCAAAGCGGTGTTGCCCTTGCCATCCTCCCTTGGGGAAAATTATGAGGGCCAAACCTCCATTGGTTGCCACATTCGCGGTATCAAGGATGGTCAAGAGAAAACTTACTATATTTACAATAATTGTGACCATGCCGAGGCGTATCGGGAAGTGGGGGCACAGGCGATCGCCTACACCACCGGAGTTCCCGCCATGTTGGGCGCGTTGATGGTTTTGACAGGCGAATGGCAAGGAGCCGGAGTCTTCAATGTGGAGCAACTCAACCCCGATCCATTTTTGGCAAAATTGGGCACCTACGGCTTACCCTGGCATGAAAAGATTGGCGTTCCCAGCGTTTTTGCGGATTAGATCGCCACAACGCCCGTGAGTTCCAAGAACCTGCCCCAAAACAAATGACCTGATCAACGGAGAATTGCAAGACTTGGAACCCACTGGTCCCCATGAAATTATTGCTGGCAAGGTTGCAGGTTATCTTTTTGCCGAAATACTTCGCCTACAGTATGCCTGGTCCATTCCCCGGACCTGCCTGATTAACCCCCCTGCGGCTGAGGCCACAGCGTTGCGTCCAGATGGGGTGGTATTAGATGACACCGTATTGCATCGAGAGCCTCGGTGGCAAAAGGAGCCAGTGATTCCTTTGGGCGAATCCATCAAACTGGTGGTGGAAGTGGTCAGCACTAATTGGCAAGACGACTATGCCCGTAAGGTTGAAGAATATGCATATCCACGAATTCCTTAATATTGGATCGTTGATTTTCGGGATTTAGGGAGGATTGCCTTTATTGGCAGACCCAAACAACCTACGTTTACCGTTTATCAACTGATTGGGCAAGATTATCAGAAACGGCACTATCGATTGGGGCAGCCGATTCAGTCTGTCCTTTTTCCAGATCTATCCCTGACGTTAGATGAGCTGATGGGCTGAGACACGAGGGCAAGGCGATCGCTCAATGGGAAGGCTACGCCTTTCTGCTATGTCCCTTGGGCTATACGCTTCATTCAGAGTGGCATTGGGCGATCGCAATCCCAGGAGAAGAAGGGCGATCGCTTGCGCTACGATAGAAGCAATTCCACCGTTTCCTCATAACATGACTTGGTATGATTGCGATCCATCAGCAAGTTCTCACCCTTGAATCATTCCTAGCTTCAGCCCATATCGAAGCATCCCCTGCCTGGGAATACATGGATGGCAGCACCTATCAAAAGCCAATGCCCAAAACCCGTCATTCCCTGTTACAAAAACGGTTACTTAACGTCATTGACGGGCACACAGATCATTACACGGCTTTACCAGAACTGCGCTGCACCTTTGGAGGGCGTTCCATTGTTCCTGATGTGGCCGTGGTCGCGTGGGACCGCATTCTAGTAGACAGCAACGGAGAACCAGAGGACGACTTTACCCAGGCACCAGACTGGTCAATCGAAATTCTGTCACCTCAACAGAGTGCCAATCGAGTAATTGACAACATCCTGCATTGTCTTAGCCATGGGTGTCAGATGGGTTGGGTGATTGATCCCGGTGACTACTCCATCATGACGTTTTTGCCTAACCAAGCTCCTCAAGTCTGCCGAGATGAACACCCTTTAACCCTACTTCCAGAAGTAGAGATAACCCTGACACCTCAACAAGTCTTCGGTTGGCTCAAAGTCAAGCGATAGGCGATTTCCTGAAGGGAAGGCTACCCTTTTCTGCCATGCCCCTTAGGCGATCGCGTTGGTGGAGATATGGGGGAGATCACCGTGGAAAAAACGCCATACTTTGGAGCGATCGCAAACTCACGACAAGCGATAGAATCATGAGTGACCCAGCGATTTGCAGCAGAAAGCTTTATGGCAGCGCTTACTGATCCCAAACTAAATCATCTGCTTAACGATTTCTGTAAAGGACTGCAAGACTTATATGGCGATCGCCTAGTTAGACTAATGTTGTTTGGCTCCTATGCTCGTCAAGAAGCCAGTGACGACTCCGATTTAGACATTATGGTAATTTTGAAAGGTTCCGTTTCACCAGGGGACGAAATTTTTCGCATGGGTCCGCTTAAAACAACCCTTAATCTTCAATACAATGAGTTAATTTCGGTCGTACCCATTTCTGAAGCAGACTATCGTAATCGTCACACGCCACTGCTTGAGGCTGTTCATCAGGAAGGCATTCCGCTATGACCCGCGTTCAACAACTTCTTGCCCTTGCCCAAGAAGAGTTAGAAACAGCGAACTTACTGCTGGAAAACCATCGCTACCGAGCTTGTATTTCTCGTTCTTATTACGCCATGTATCATGCAACTCAAGCACTGATGACCAGCAAGAACTTAAGCAGCAAGAGTCATAAAGGTGTCATTAAGCTATTCGGCCAGCATTTTGTCAAAACTCAGGAGTTACCAATTGAATTAGCCAGATATCTCAGTGATGCATATGACTTACGCCGATTAAGTGATTATGAGGAAACTGTTTTCTTAACTCAGCAACAGGCAGAAACCTTGCTAATTTCAGCTAGTGTTTTTGTGAATCAGGCAATACAGTACTGTTTCCCTGACTTCAATCAATAGGTTTTAACTAGACAGAACCCTTTGGAGCGATCGCGCCATTTTGGGTTTTAGATTTTGGATTTTGGCGGGCGATCGTTCCACCAACCCGATCCTCTTTCCAGAGGGCGATCCCGTGGACAGAGAGAGCGATCGTCTTTTCATCGCCCTTTAATTACAGCTTGCCCCCCCTTGAACAATGGCCTAGAGTCTGTAAAATTTAAACTGATGTTCATCCACCAAAATGACCCAATACTCCCATATCCCCTCCCCCTGCTACGTGCTGGAGGAGCAAAAACTGATCGAAAATTTAGAACTGATTGACTCGGTACAAAGACGGGCCGGAGTCACCATCATCTTGGCTCTTAAAGGCTTTGCCATGTTCAGTGCCTTTCCCTTGATCAAAAAATATTTGGTCGGCACCACCGCCAGTTCCCTCTGGGAAGCGCAGTTGGCACGGGAGGAATTTGGTGGCGAACTCCATGTTTACGCTCCCGTTTATCCAGAGGGAGAATTTGAACAAATCCTGCAAGGAGCGACCCACATCTCCTTCAATTCCCTGAATCAGTGGCAGCGATTCCGGGAGCAAACCCTAGGGGCAGGAGTATCAGCAGGGTTGCGGATTAATCCTGAATATTCCCCGGTGGAGCACGGTATTTACAATCCGGCCTCGCCTCTGGGTCGGTTGGGAATTCGGGCGGAGGGATTGGCAGACCAGTGGGGCGATCGCCTCCCAGATGGCATCGAGGGACTGCACTGCCATAACCTATGCGAGAGCAATTCCTATGCCCTCGAAGCCACATTGCAACACATTGAAACCCGCTTTGGTCCATACCTGCCCCAGGTTCAATGGCTGAATTTGGGCGGTGGTCATTTGATGACATCCAAGGGCTACGAAGTTGAACATCTTATTAAAACATTACAGGAATTTCAGGCCCGCCATCCCCACCTGAAACTCTATCTGGAGCCGGGATCGGCGATCGCCTGGGAGACGGGTTTTTTGCGATCAACCGTACTGGATTTGATTGCAACACCGGGGCCAACCATCGCCATGTTAGATGTGTCCTTCACCGCCCATATGCCCGACTGTTTGGAAATGCCCTATAAACCTCGGATTCGGGGCGCAAGCGATCCCCAACCAGGGGCACCCACCTATCGCATGGGCGGAACCACCTGTTTAGCGGGCGATTTCATGGGCATGGGGGATTATTACTTTGACATCCCCTTACAAGTTGGCGATCCGATTGTGTTTGAAGATATGATGCATTACACGATGGTAAAAACCTCCATGTTTAACGGCATCCCCCATCCCGCCATTGGGATTATTCGCGCCCACGGGGCGTTTGAGGTAGTCAAAACATTTGGCTATCTTGATTACAAGGGCCGATTATCCTAAAGGGAGCCAGTGAGTTGTCATGATCCCTAATCCATCGTGGCTATCAACACATTTGCAACGGGTAAGATTACGATTACAATTACGATCCATACTGTAAAAAGTAAGACTAATTAGAATGTAACAGAGCCGCTTTAAGAACAAGGTGTTTAGTAGCTTTTTATACTCTTCACTGAAGATTCACAGGTAATTGATGGGCTAAGACAACTGAGGATGGGGGTGGACAGACGTTTGAAATGACTATCGCTGCTCAAGAACAACATAAATATAGCCACCGGACGACAGGGGAGTCCAACCTCGCTGGTATGCAAGCATCCCCTGCCTGGACCATTGAAGATAGTGAAAATCTCTACCAAGTGCAGGGATGGGGAGAACCTTACTTTTCGATTAATGCCATCGGCCATGTTACGGTCTCCCCTAGGGGCGATCGCGGCGGTTCCCTCGATCTTTTCTCATTGGTGGAATCCCTTAAAGAACGCCAGTTGGAACTGCCGTTGTTGATCCGGTTCCCGGATATTCTAGAAGACCGAATCGAGCGCCTGAATGCCTGTTTTGCCAAGGCGATCGCCCGGTACAATTATCCTGGTTCCTATCAAGGCGTGTTTCCGATTAAATGTAACCAGCAGCGGCATTTAGTTCAGGACTTGGTAAACTTTGGCACCGCCCATCAGTTTGGCCTAGAAGCCGGATCAAAACCGGAATTGATGATCGCCCTTGCGGCCCTGGATACGCCTGGTGCGCTACTGATCTGCAATGGCTACAAGGACCGGGAATATGTGGAAACGGCCCTACTGGCTCAACGGTTGGGGCATAAATGTATCATTGTGCTGGAGCAACCCACTGAGCTGGATATTGTGTTGTCCGCCAGTCGTCGTCTGGAAATTCCGCCCCTGGTTGGCGTGAGGGCACGGTTGAGTGTGAAAGGGAGCGGACGCTGGGCCGGAACCACGGGCGATCGCGCCAAATTTGGCCTTACGATCCCTGAAATTATCGCCGTTATCGACCAGCTAAAAGCGGTAGACTGTTTGCAGTCATTACAACTGCTCCATTTTCACATCGGCTCTCAAATCTCCTCCATCGGGTTAATCAAGGAAGCCCTGCGGGAAGCCAGTCAAATCTATGTGGAACTAGTGAAACTGGGGGCAAACATGGCCTACCTGGATGTGGGCGGTGGCTTAGGGGTGGACTATGACGGCACCAAAACCAACAGTCCCGCCTCCAAAAACTACAATATGCAAAACTATGCCAATGACGTAGTAGCGGCAATCAAGGAAGCCTGCGAAGATCACCAGCTTGCGGTGCCCACGATTGTCAGCGAAAGTGGACGGGCGATCGCCTCCCATCAATCCGTTTTAGTCTTTGACGTGTTAGGGTCCAGCGGCGTAATGGAACCCACCGGAATGCTCACCCCCACGATCAAATCGGCTGCAACTGACGATGAAGACGCGATTGACTCGTTTATCGTTAATGAAACCGACCACGCCATCCTACACAACCTCCTAGAATCCTATGAGGCCATGTCCCCTCGGCAGTACCAGGAAGCCTATCACGATGCGGTGCAATTCAAGGAAGAAGCCCTCAGTCTGTTTAATTTTGGCTACCTCAGCATGACGGAACGGGCCAAAGTGGAAGAGCTGTACTGGGCCTGTTGTCGGCGGGTATTGGCCTTAGCAAAACAGCAAGCCTATGTGCCCGATGACATCACCGAACTGATTACGATGATGTCCTATACCTACTACATCAATCTTTCGGTGTTTCGCTCGGCCCCCGACTCCTGGGCTATTGATCAGCTTTTTCCGATCATGCCGATTCATCGATTAAATGAAGCGCCCACTTGTCAAGCGATTTTGGCAGATTTGACCTGTGACAGCGATGGCAAAATTAACCGATTTATCGATCGCCACGGGGAAAAATCGTTGTTGGATGTCCATCCCCTAGTGCCGGATCAACCCTATTATCTGGGTCTATTTTTAGGGGGGGCATACCAAGAAATTATGGGCAATCTCCATAATTTATTCGGCAGCACCAATATGGCCCACATCTGTCTCACCCCCAAAAGCTACACCGTTGAACATGTGGTGCGGGGGAATACGGTGGCAGACGTGCTGCAATCGGTGGAGTACGACATTGAAGATCTGCTGGAAACCCTGCGGCGGCGGACGGAGCAAGCCTTACACGATCAGCAGATTACCCTGAGGGAGGCCCGGTTGTTGTTGCAAAATTATGAGCGATCGCTCCAGCAATATACCTACCTCACCACGCCCTGATTCAGAGTTAAGCTGACCAAGTGACCCACTCCCACAGCTAAACGTGTGTGGGAGTGAGGCTTCATGCCGAAATTGCCAGAAGGCCCTGACTCCTATAGCGCCAGCCACATTGGATAGTCCACCATGGTGGGCTTTGTCTTGATCGCAAGAATTTTGATCGTAACAATTTTGATCGTAACCAAGCAAGTAGCAAGCGTAGGGTGCGTTGTCACGCACCCTGGCTATGTATTCTTGCAATGGAAAGGGCGTAGAAGGAGTTGTTTCTAACTAAGATAATCAATTAATATCTGAAATTAATATCAGGTTGTGCTTAATTATTCTTAACTATCTTTCAGGCTTTTTGGTGCGGCCAAGTAGACGAATATACGGAAGTTACTGTTGCATCACTTAGCATAAGTGGGAATAGTAAGGAAGACAAAGGAGATCCCCACTTTTCATTTAAACGCTTCCTGTTGTTGTGTTGCCGTGCTGTTGGTTTAATATCTCGTGCATAAATTAGCCCGATTTTTACACTATTATTTTCAACCTATATTGATAGGGTTCTTCTGCCTCTGTGTAGGTCTTGTGGTCGCCATTACTTTTAATTATGGGAATACCTTGGTCAAGGCACAGGCGTTACATTCCGCCCAAGTCTACACCCAAATGCTCAAAACGTCTTGGGCACTGTATCACGATGCAGTGATTCAGCCCCTGGCAACCGTTGATGATGTCACAGTTAGCCCTAACTATCAAATGCTCCAAGGTGGAATTCCTACCCCAGCCACTTATTTATTTAACTTGTCGGAAAGACTTCAGGTTAAAACTGAAGCGGATTATCCTCAATTTTTGCTGTATAGTCATTATCCTTTTCCCCAACGAGAAAAGAATCAAGATGCACCTGATGCCTTTCAAAAACAAGCCTTAGCTTACCTAATGGACCACCCCACAGGCCAGTTTTCTGAACTGGAGGTCATAGGTGATATGGTGACGTTGAATTACGCTGAACCGTTGATCATGGAAGCCAGTTGTGTAGCCTGCCACAATAGCCTGCCTGATAGTCCTAGGCAGGATTGGCAGGAGGGCATGGTGGCAGGGGTGATCACTGTGCGCCAACCGCTGGATG
>JAYKIC010000590.1:0-3214 GCA_035284985.1 Leptolyngbyaceae cyanobacterium | reverse complement strand
CCATGCCCGTGGCCAAGGCATTGCCACCCTCATGGGGGAGTATTCCCAACAGGAAGCACGGCGGCTAGGGTTTCGGGCCATGCAGTTTAATTGTGTGGTGTCCACCAATGAAGCCGCGATTCACCTGTGGCAAAAGTTAGGATTTACCATCGTCGGCACCTTACCCGGTGCGTTTCACCATCAGCAACATGGCTTTGTGGATGCATTCGTCATGTATAAGCAACTGATGGAAACCAAAGACTAAATCCATGACCTTTAACGGGCCTTTAGCGATTAAAATGGGTCATGATAGCGACACATTGGGGATTATGAATTATATTATTGCGGTATTGAGCGATCGCATTGCGGCGGAAGATGCCTACTCAATTTTAGAGAAAGATGGCATTCCCTTAGAGCAAATCAGTATTTTAGGCAAAGGCTACAAAACAGCAGATGAATTTGGCTTTATCGATCCGGCAAAGAAAGGGCGGCAACAAGCCCAACTCATGGCGTACTGGCTAGTACCCTTTGGCTTTGTGGGGGGATATGCCTTTAACTTAGCCACCCATTACATGCTTCTACCCCAAATTGGCACCCTTGGCAACCAATTTTTGGGAGGACTGTTAGGGGCGATCGGTGGGGCCATGGGCAGTTTCTTTGTGGGAGGTGGAGTCGGGATGGCCTCTGGCAGTGGCGATGCCCTGCCCTACCGCAATCGCCTCGATGAAGGGAAATATTTAGTGGTGGTCCAAGGGGCAGCTAATATTACCAATCGGGCCACTCGTCTGCTACGCCAGTGTAATCCAGAAAACCTCCAAGGGTATGTAGACCCTCTTAAGGCATCCTAACAAAGCCGCCTCATCAAAGGACTAAACCCCCAGTTCTGCTAAAAGCCGGGGGTTTGAAATCGGGTTAACTGTCAGGACGCTCTATGGGGATAGATTAAGGCGCGTCAGGGGCGATCGCTGTCGCCTCAGCCTCGCAATCGCACACTAACCCTTGCAGAATCTCCTGGGCGATCGCCAATTGAGGCGACAACCGCTCCTCAGTGCGTTCAACAAAGGTCCGAACCTCGCTCACATCCCGCGCTAAACGACGACCATCCACCACCAAATCCGAAACTGGATAGTTTTCCAACAGTTCCACAATGGAAACATAATTGTCATCGCTGGCAGACAGCACAAATGCCGCCCGCAAAGCCTGAATATTGGCCCGGTCTGAGGGCGTTTGCAACACCTGTCCCGTTTGGAACAGGAGATATTCCCCAGGGAGGGAATTAAGTACCCGATCGAGAAATCGGAGGTTGAGCCGCACTTCCTGGGTAAACACTTGGTGCATTACCTCCAATTCCTGATTGGAGACATCAGCGAGAAACTGAAGAGAACTGGAGGCTTCCTGGGTTTCAGCAAATTCCCGCAGTTCCGCTACCGAGACCGCTTGATTAAACGGTCCATAGGTGAACACAACACGCTCTGCTGCGCTAGCTTTGGAGGCAAAAAAAGCAACCCCCAACATGAGGGCACCGCTACAAGTTGTCCGGACAACCGATCGAAACATTGAAGGAGTGGCAAACCACCCCTGGGACAAACGTTGAGAAAATCGCATAGTAATGACCTTGATAATATCTGGTTAACACATTTCAGGCTAATCAGGTCTAGATGGCATCTGTGGCACTAGCGGTTTCCTGGATCACAGGGCGAATATCTAACAAGCCCTCAGTGAGTTGGCTGGTTTGACAATTAGTAGTCTGAGCCGCTGCCGTGATGGTATCAGCAGAGTGGATGGATTGGACCTCTTCCATCGGCTCATCCATGTCCATGCCCTCTTCCATCATCGGCTCGTCCATGTCCATGCCCTCTTCCATCATCGGCTCGTCCATGTCCATGCTCTCTTCCATCATCGGCTCGCCTACTTCACCGACAACCCCAGTTTCGCACTCACAAACAATATCTTGAAGGAAGCCGATCGCCGTATCAATAGCAGGTTGTACGTTAACAATAAAGTTATTAACTCGGTTATAGGTGCCTTCTAAATCAGTCAAGTTTAGGCGGACTTCAGACTCAGGGAACGCCTCTAGCATTTCTAGAACAGAAATGTCGCGATCGCTCCCCGCCGAGGAAAAGGCCGTTTGCAGCGATTCCAAATCCGTTGACCCAGAGGAACTAATGGTTTGATCCAGTTGCAGTAGCACAAACTCCCCGGTCGGACTGTCCAAAAATGATTCCACAAACTTAGGAATCCGAATCACATTAGTCAAGAGGGTGCGAATATTTTCAGGCACCTGAGCTGTTTCATCAAAAAAGGTTTGGAGATCTGTGGGAACAGCACCCGTTGCAGCAAAATCCTTGATTTCATCGGTTGAGATTGTAACCGTGGTGGATTGGTAGGTCAGTTCAATCAGGTCAGCCGCCACAGCGGGAGCCACAAAACCGATCGCAGACGCAACACCGATCGCACTACCACACAAAACTGGTTTGATCATGGATGACAAGACCATCGTAAAACTCCTCAAATATTGTAAAGATTCAAACAAGTCACTATCTCAACACATTACAGCTCTTGGAATTAAGATTCTGATAAATGCGGCCAGATAGAAACTAGGGATAAGGGATTGCGACACAACAATTAAATCCCTTGCTTGCAAAGATTCTCACGCGCTCCGTAACAGTAAGGAAAGTAACACCCATTGTTATCATTGTGCAAGCAAAAGCTGATAAGATAGCCTAATAAACCCTGGAAATATACCCATCAAAGATGGTGCATTCCACTAAGCAATGAGCGTACCAATCAAGGTAACGATCGCCAAAACTGAGACTCCAGCCAACAATCTCACCTGTCGTTGCAGCCGCTCAACCTCCTGAAGGCTAGCAGGTAAACGGTCGGTGCCCTGGGGCAGCGAGGTTTGACGGGGCAAGGGTTGGGCCTGTAAAACAGTACCAGCAGGAGCAGCGGGTAAGGGAGAAACCGCCTCTGGGGTGCTGGGTTCATCACTCTCATCCGGTGCAAAGGAAACCTGACTGTAGAGCCAATCAGATAGTAACTGGGGCACATTTTGCTTGAACCAACGGATAGCGATCGCCTTAAACAAGGGCTTTACAGGGCGAACTGCCGTTCCTGCAAGGCGTTGGCCCAAACGAATTCGGATTTTTTGATCAATTAAATGCTGCGACCCGATATCGTAGAGACAGTCCAGCACCATTAATACCGTCGTTTCTTCCCGACGAAATAAATTATT
>JAYKIC010000589.1:0-3038 GCA_035284985.1 Leptolyngbyaceae cyanobacterium | reverse complement strand
AACCGTCATAAAACACCAAATATTTTTCCCCTTGGGCCACCGCTGGGGCACGAGCTTCCATGTACTGCACCAAGCGATTCACTTCCATCTCTAGGCGACGAAAGTTGACCCGCCGATCTACGGGATCGCCGCTGGTGTTAGCTTTCAACTCACTGGGGGTCATTACGTCCATGTCAATGTCTTTCTCGTAACTGCCATTGGCCGAGTGGGAATTTTCAAACCAACCAATTTGGACGAGAGCGACTGGAATTGACAGGTCTTTACCTGCGAAAATCTGAGAACCATCCACGGCAAATGTCGTCACATCCGTGAGTATCTGCCGCACCCATTCCATACTTTCTTCTCGATTTGACCAGCCAAGTTGGCAGGAGATGGTGCCATGGGCATGACCCGCAAAGGGTTCTAACAGGCGGGCACCATAGTCACTGGTCAGTTCATCCAGGGGTGGCATTTCGGGCGCTTCCGGCTCTGACAAGCTGGCTAGACTATGGCGGTAGCGGTTGAGCAGGGTGAGCGATCGCTGATCAAACTGCTGAAAGTCTGACTGTTTAGCGTGCAAAATGGCTTGAATTTGAGCAGGCTTTAGGGTCATGGTGGTGAGAGGGGAATGGGGAAGATGGTAGTGAAGAGTTCATTAGTACTTTACTCGATTTAGGGTATGTGGGTAAAGAGTCCTCCCTGTTGAGTCTGGATTTTTGCTTAAGATATTTAGTCCAGTCAGCGGAACCATGCCATGGACAAGTCTATAGATTTAATTGAAAAATGCCACAAAACGTATCGGTTTGTTAAAGAGTGTTTCATTGATGTTAGATTACCCCGGTTCAGGTAAACCTCACTTATGGCCTCATGATACGATTCACACCAGTACATTTAGCGAAGTTGGGAGAAAACCGTTGACACTACGGGTTGCAGTAGTCGGAGGAGGACCAGCGGGATCATCTGCCGCAGAAGTTCTCGCAAAAGCAGGTATTGAAACCTTTTTGTTTGAGCGCAAGTTGGACAATGCTAAGCCCTGCGGTGGAGCGATTCCCCTCTGCATGGTGGACGAGTTTGACTTGCCCTTGGATATCATTGACCGTCAAGTGACGAATATGTTGATGATTTCCCCTTCTAATCGGGAGGCGGATATTCGGATTCGCAATCAGGGTGAATATATCGGCATGTGTCGCCGTGAGGTTTTGGATGGATTTTTGCGCGATCGCGCCCATCGCCTTGGTGCCCAGCTCATCAATGGCACCGTTCATACCCTGGAATTGCCGGAGAAGAGCAGCGATCCTTACACGTTACATTACGCTGATCATTCCGAGAGTGCGAATGGCCAGAGTGCGGCGAAGACCCTAAAGGTTGACGTGGTAATCGGGGCTGACGGGGCCAACTCCCGCATTGCCCGTGCGATTAAGGCTGGGGATTATAATTATGCGATCGCCTTCCAAGAGCGCATCCGGTTGCCCCAGGATAAAATGGAGCGCTACGAGAATCTGGCGGAAATGTACGTGGGTGATGATGTCTCCACCGACTTTTACGGCTGGGTTTTTCCTAAGTACGATCACGTTGCTGTGGGCACAGGCACCATGCGGCCTCACCAAGCAGATATCAAGAAACTGCAAGCAGGGCTACGAAAGCGAGCGGAAGAAAAGTTGGCTGGTGGGGAAATTATCAAAGTAGAAGCACACCCCATCCCAGAACATCCCCGCCCCCGACGTGTGGTGGGTCGGGTGGCCCTAGTGGGTGATGCCGCTGGGACTGTAACCAAATCTTCTGGGGAAGGGATTTACTTTGCGGCCAAGTCGGCTCGGATGTGTGCTGAGGCGATCGTGGAGTTCTCTGAGAATGGTGCCCGGATTCCGACTGAAAAAGATCTAAAAGTTTATTTGAAGCGGTGGGATCGGAAGTACGGTGCAACTTATTTGGTGTTGGATATCCTTCAGCGGGTGTTCTACCGTTCCGATGCCACTCGCGAAGCATTCGTCGAAATGTGTTCGGATTTGGATGTCCAAAAACTGACGTTTGATAGCTATCTGTATAAAACAGTGGTTCCAGCTAATCCCCTGACTCAGTTGAAGATTACGGCCAAGACGGTCGCTAGCCTACTGCGGGGTAATGCCCTAGCCCCCTAGGTCTGGGTGATTATCGAGGGTCTACTAGGCAGGAACCGGGATTTTCCTAGAAATCCCGGTTCTTTTTGTTTTATATCTATATCTTCTCACTACCCTACTGCCCAAGGGCTTGCGATCGCTCATAGGCTACCCGTACAGCCTGGATCATGGCCGACCTTACCCCAGCCTCTTCTAATTTTGTCACCCCGGCGATAGTCGTGCCACCGGGACTCGTGACCCGATCCTTGAGTTCCGCAGGATGCACCCCGGATTGTAGGAGTTCGGCAGTGCCCTTGAGGGTTTGGAGGGCAAGCTGGGTGGCGATCGCCCGTGGTAGACCCGCTAAGACCCCCCCATCAATCATGGCTTCGGTGATAACGGCTAGAAACCCTGGACCCGACCCTGACACCCCTGTTACCGCATCCATCATCGACTCCGGCACTTCCACCACCTCTCCCACAGCCTCAAACAGTTGACGGGCGGTAGTCATGTGTTCTGCTGTGGTGTGTTGCCCCGGAGCGATCGCTGTCATCCCTGCCCCCACAATTGCGGGAGTATTGGGCATCACCCGGACAACGGGTTGTTCAGGGAAGGCTGACTCCAATTGGGCTAAGGACGTACCCGCCAGGATAGAGACAATCATCTGGTCGGGAGGGGGACTGGGGCGATCGCCCTGCATCTCCGCAGCCACACGGGCGAAAATTTGCGGTTTAATCGCTAGCAGCAGCACGCTAGCAGTTTGGATGACCAGTCGGTTGTCCGCCGTCGTTCGCACCCCATAACGCTGGCTCAACTCAGCCTGCCGCTGAGGAACGGGATCACTAACAAGTACCGTATCCGCTGGACAAATATTTTTCGCAACAAGACGGGATAATAAGGCTTCCCCCATTACCCCGCCACCAATGATCCCTAATTTCACGCTTTAACCTGTTGTAATTAAAG
>JAYKIC010000588.1:0-6339 GCA_035284985.1 Leptolyngbyaceae cyanobacterium | reverse complement strand
CCAAGCCCAAATCCAGCAGCAGGAAACCGCTCAAGCCTTACAAAAACTGAATCAAACCTTGGAAGCCAAAGTTGCGGAACGCACCCTAGCCTTGCAGGAACGGGAGAGCCGCTATCGCGCCCTGATTGAGGTGATGCCCGACTTGATGATCCGGATTCATGCTGATGGTACCTATTTAGACGTGGTGTTAGGCCAAGAAACCCTGCCGTTCAACCCGGAGCAATTTCGGCCTGGGGTCAATATCTACGATGTGACCCCAGCCGACCATGCCCGGACTCGCATGGAGTATGTTCATCGGGCGCTCGACACGCACATCGTCCAATTTTACGAATACGAGCTGGATATTCAGGGAAAAATCATGATTGAGGAAGCCCGGATTATTGCCATTAATGCGGAGGAAGCGTTGGTGATTGCGCGGGATATCACTGAGCGTAAACGCACGGAAAATCAACTACGGCAAAGTGAGCAGCGGTTTCGACAGGCGATCGCCAGCGCTCCGTTTCCCATTATGATTCACGCAGAAGATGGGGAAGTGTTGCAAATTAACGAGGTTTGGACCGAGTTAACCGGATATACCCATGCCGATATGCCCACCACCCAAGTGTGGGCGGAGCGAGCCTATGGCGATCGCGCCACGGAGGTGCTTGAAACCATTATTAATCCCAAATACGGCATCAACCATCGTCATGATGCCGTGGAACTAACCGTTACTACCCGTGATGGTCAGGCCCGAATTTGGCACGTCAGTTCAACTCACCTAGGGCAGTTGGCCGATGGTCGCCATCTGGTGATGTCAATGGCCGCCGATATTACCCAGCATCGGCAAGCGGAACTGGCCCTGCAAGCAAGCGAGACCCGTTGGCAGTTTGCCCTCGAAGGATCGGGCGATGGTATCTGGGATTGGAATGCCCAAACCAATACGGTATTTTTCTCACGCCAGTGGAAAACTATGCTGGGGTTCACCGATGCTGAAATTGGCACTGATTTGCAGGAGTGGGATAGTCGGATGCACCCCGATGATCGGGATCAGTGTTATGCCGATCTCAACCGCCATTTTCGGGGGGAAACCCCGGTTTATCAGAATGAACATCGACTGCGGTGTAAGGATGGCAGTTACAAATGGATTTTGGACCGGGGCAAGGTGGTTGAATGGTTCGATGATGGCCAACCCCTGCGGGTGATTGGCACCCATACGGATATTAGCGATCGCAAACGGGCTGAAGCCCAACTGCAAAATCTAATTGCGGGCACCGCTGCCACCACAGGCCATGATTTTTTTCCCGTCTTGGTCCAACATTTGGCCGAGGCGCTAGAGGTGGCCTATGCGGTGATTGCGGCATTAGACGACAGCCAACTCCATCCCCTGGCATTTTGGGGGAGGGGGGATTTACATTTGGTTTGTTCCTATGAGACTCACCAAACCCCCTGCGATCGCTCCTTGCAGGAAGGCATGTACCACTGTGAATCGGGGGTACAACAAGCCTTTCCCCTTGATCATGATTTAGTGTTTCTCAATGCCGACTCCTATTTTGGCATTGCCCTGCACAATAGCCAAGGCGAACTCATTGGCAATCTTTGTATTTTGGATGTTCAACCAATTCGGTCGCCCCAGCGGGCCAAGCAAATTTTGCAGGTGTTTGCCGCACGGGCAGCGGCAGAAATGGAGCGGCAACGGGCACGGACCGATTTGGAAAAACTGAACCAAGCCTTAGAATCCAAGGTGATTGAGCGCACGGCTAAGTTGCTGGAACGGGAGACCCGCTACCGGGGGTTGATGGAAGGGGCGGGGGATGGCATTTTGGTGTGCGATCGCCACGGTAAGGTATTGGAAGTGAACCACAAGGCCGTGGAGTTACTGGGCTATGGCCGTGATGAATTAGAAGGCATGAGCTTCCAAGATCTTTGTCCCCCAGGGGATTGCTCGGCCATGATGACGCAGTTTGACCAAATTGCCGCCCAACCCTCTTTTCACGGAGAGGATAGTCAGTTTGTGGCCAAAGGCGGGCGCTGTATCCCCGTCGATATTTCCACATCCGTGCTGGAAATTCAAGAAAAATTAATTATCCAAGCGATTTTTCGGGATATTAGCGATCGCAAACGGGCCGAAGCCATTTTGCAACAAACTAACGCCGAACTGATGCGGGCCACCCGGCTCAAAGATGAGTTTTTGGCCAATATGAGCCATGAATTACGAACCCCCCTTAACGCCATTTTAGGGATGACCGAAGGCTTACAAGATGGCGTATTTGGCCCGTTGAATCCTAAGCAAATTGAAGCCCTGCAAACGGTGGAACGGGGGGGACAACACTTGCTGCAATTGATTAACGATGTTTTAGATGTGGCTAAAATTGAGGCCGGACACATGGCCCTAGATTTAGCCCCAACGGCGATCGCCCCCCTCTGCCGTTCCAGCCTCAACTTTGTCAAACAACAAGCCCTTAAAAAACGGATTCAAATCGACACCCACCTCCCCAGCCACTTACCCGATGTGAATCTAGACGAACGCCGCATCCGTCAAGTTTTGATCAACCTGCTCAACAACGCCGTCAAATTTACCCCCGAAGGTGGTCGGATCACCCTAGCCGTCCGGCTTGAAAAGACCGAAAACCGAAGACCGAAGGCTGAAGAATTCCCCACTCTCCACATCGCCATCACCGATACAGGGATTGGGATTGCGCCCGATCACCTCAACCGCCTGTTCCAGCCCTTTGTCCAAATTGATGGTGCCCTGAATCGCCAATATACTGGAACCGGGTTAGGTCTGGCCTTGGTCAAGCGGATCGTGGAATTGCACCGGGGCACTGTCACCCTGCGTAGTGAAGTGGGAGTCGGCAGTTGTTTTACCCTGAGCTTGCCCTACGATGAAACGATCCCCTTACTCCGAATCCAGACCGCCACTCCAGAGTTGGTTGAGCAGCCCGCCGCTCCCGACCAGATTGCACCCACAATTTTGATTGTGGAAGATAATGATGCTAATGTCCGCACGATGTCTAGCTATCTACAAGCGAGAGGCTATCACATTCACGTCGCGTATAACGGTCAGGATGCCCTCAATTTTTTGCAAAAGCATCAACCTGATTTAATTTTGATGGATATTCAAATGCCTGAGATGGACGGATTAGAGGCAATACAGTATATTCGCCATCATCAAGCAACGGCAAATATCCCTATTATTGCGTTAACAGCCCTAGCGATGGAAGGCGATCGCGATCGCTGTTTAGCCGCTGGAGCCAATGAATATCTGAGTAAACCTGTAAAACTACGTCTGCTTGCATCCACCATTCAACAGCACTTGCTCCATGGAAACGAGAGAACAGACCATCATAATGAACCCCGTTAAGCCAGTACCCCCGCCTAGCTTTTTTGCGGCGGTGGTCGATTCTTGTAACGATGCCATGATCACCTACGATGGCAACCGTATTATTACCAGTTGGAATCGGGCTGCTGTTACCTTATTTGGCTATGAAAAAAATGACGCGATCGGGCAATCCCTGGACCAACTATTTCGCCATAATCGGGAAGCACTGACACAGTTGCGAGAACAGTTGTGTGGCTGCGGTCCCCGGACGACGGACCCGGTTGAAACGGTGCGGTGTCATCGCAACGGCAGTGCCGTTGCGGTTTCCATTTCTTTGTCGATGATTCAGGATGAATTAGGCGCGATCATTGGTTTTTCAGAAGTGATTCGAGTGATTGCCTGCCAAAAACAGCGGTGGGATCAGGATCGCCAACGTCTAAAACAGGCATTACGGCAAAAGACTGCCCAAACTTGCTCGATTTTGGCGGCGATTCCTGATCTGATTTTCCAGGTTGGGGCGGATGGCACCTATCGAGAAGTGATGAATACTCACAACCCCTTTTGTTTGACCCCAGCGGATCATCAGTTTGTGGGGAAAACACTTTGGGATGCGCTGCCAGAGGCGATCGCCCAGCAAAAGTTTCAGGCCATCCAGCAGGCCCTGTCCACAGGTCAAATCCAGTGTTACGAACATCAGCTTGAGGTGAAGGGTCGCCGCCAAGATGAGGAAGTGCGAGTGGTGCCGATTAGCGACGATGAGGTGCTATTGCTGATTCGGGATATTAGCGATCGCAAACAATCGGAGCGGGAGCGGGAGCGCCTCCAACAAGCGTTGTGGGCCTCTCAACACCAATTGCGAGAGGTATTGGATACCGCCATTGCAGGCATCATCCGCTTGCGCTTGTACGCCGATTTATCCATAATCTATGACTATATCTCTCCCCACTGTGAGGAAAATTTTGGCTATACGGCGGCGGAACTAATGCTTGATGCAGACTTGTGGCGATCGCGCATTCACCCCGATGATTGGGAAGCCATTGTACTACCGGAACTGCGTCGTGTAGTCGCCGATCATGCCACGTCCATCCATCACCTTGAATACCGTTTTTATCGCAAAGATGGTAGCCTGGGCTGGATTTTTGCCAACTGTTTTGTCCGTTGGGATGCGACGGAACAGTGTTGGCTAACCACCGTGGTGGACACGGACATCACATCGATTAAAGCGACTGAGGCGGCGTTAGCCAAAAGTGAAACCTATAACCGTTCTATTCTCGATGCCATTCCTGATTTGCTCTATGTACTGGGCGTAGACGGGATTTATCGAGGCGTAGTCCAGCCCCAAGCGGATATTGATGCTATCACTGAGACCGATCCAATTGGTAAGTCCATCTATGACCTGTTGCCCAGGGATGTGGCCGATCGCCACATGGCCGCGATCCAACGCACGATGGCGACAGGGGAACTTCAGCTCTATGAGCAGCAAATTCTAATTGGCGATCGCCTCCAAGATGAGGAGGTGCGGCTGATTCGGTGCGGTGCGGATGAAGTGTTGCTGATGGTGCGGGATATTGGCGATCGCAAACACCTAGAAACCGAGTTGAAGCGCAGCGAAGCCCAAAATCGGGCCATGTTAACGGCCATTCCTGATTTAATCTATCAAGTCAATCGGGATGGGATTTATCTCAACTACGTCGGCACTGCCGCAGTTTTCGACTTTTTTCCCAATGAAAACCCCATTGGCCATCATCTTTTAGACTACTTTGCCCAATCAAGCATTTCCTTTGAAACCTTTGTGCAACTCCACAATACCCAACTCGATACCATGGCCATCGCCTTGGACACCGGGATGTTGCAAGTCTATGAACAAACCTTTGAGAGCCACGGTCAACCGATTTGGGAAGAAGTGCGAATCATCCCCTACAGTGCAGATGAAGTGCTATTTATTGTCCGTGATATTACCCACCGTAAGCAGGCGGAGCAAAAAGTAAAACAGGCCGAGCAGCGATTGCGGGAAGCCCAGCGCATTGCTCACCTGGGCAATTGGATACTGGACCACCAAGCCAATACGTTGTTATGGTCCGATGAGCTTTTTCACATATTTGAGCAAGACCCCGATGCATTTCAACCTTCCTATGATGCCTTTATTGATTGGGTGCATCCTGAGGACCGGAATCGCCTCCACCAAGCTTATATGGCCCATGTGAGCGATCGCTTACCCTATAACCTCACCCATCGCATCCTTTTGCCCGACGGTCGGGTGAAATACATCCACGAACAATGTGAAACCGATTACGATGCGGCTGGCAACCCCACCCAGTCCCACGGCACGGCCCAAGACATCACCGATCGCAAACAAACTGAAATTGCCCTTCAAAATCTATTTGCCGCCACTGCGGCTACCACAGGGAACAACTTCTTCCCGGCCCTAGTCAGTCACATGAGCCAAGCCTTTGACGTGGCCTACGCCCTCGTGACCCAAAAGGTGGGGGATCAACTCGAATCCCTGGCCTTCCATGCCCATGGCGAACTGCAAGATGCCTTTGCCTTCGTGATTGCCGAGACTCCCTGTGGGCAATCATTGCGCGATGGCGAGTGTTTGGTGCCGGAACAACTCCAACAGCTATTTCCCAACGCGCCCATGTTAGTGGAGATCCAAGCCGAAGGCTATGTTGGGGTGGCGCTGCACGATCGTTCCGGTAAGGTTATTGGCAATCTTTGTGTTGTGGATACCAAACCCATCCGTGAGGTCCAACAGAAAAAACAGATTTTGCAAGTCTTTGCGGCACGGGCAGCGGCGGAACTGGAGCGACAATGGGCCACCCAGCAGCTCGAACAGCTTAATCAAAAACTGGAAGCTAAGGTTGAACGACGCACCGCAGCCTTACGTAAAAGTGAGGCCCAAATCCGTAGCATTATCGAGGCGATTCCTGATTTGCTGGTACGGGTGAAACGGGACGGGACTTGCTTGGAAATGATCCAAGCGACCCACATGGGAACGGAAGATCTGTTTATGCCCATTCGAGATCATTTGGCAGAAGTGC
>JAYKIC010000587.1:0-13773 GCA_035284985.1 Leptolyngbyaceae cyanobacterium | reverse complement strand
CAGCACGAAAAAGCCTTGCAGTTTTTTGAGCGATCGCTACAACTTAACCCTGATGATGCAATTACTCTTAGTTGCTATGCAGGCACTTTAGCAGAAATTGGACGGCACGAAAAAGCCTTGGAGTTTTTTGAGCGATCGCTACAACTTAACCCTGATGATGCAATTACTCTCAATCGTTATGCCAATACTTTAGTATCTAATGACCAGCACGAAAAAGCCTTGCAGTTTTTTGAGCGATCGCTACAACTTAACCCTGATGATGCAATTACTCTTAGTTGCTATGCAGGCACTTTAGCAGAAATTGGACGGCACGAAAAAGCCTTGGAGTTTCTTGAGCGATCGCTACAAATTGACCCTGACAATGCAATTACTTTCAGTCGCTACTATGCCAATACTTTAGTATCTAATGACCAGCACGAAAAAGCCTTGCAGTTTTTTGAGCGATCGCTACAACTTCAACCTGATGATGCTATTACATTATTCCAATGTGCTAAAGCCTTAGTAAAAATTGAGCAATATGAAAAAGCTTTAATCCTTTTTGAAAAATCACTGCTTGTTAAGCCTGATGATGTCATTACACTTAATCACTATTCAAATCTCCTTGTAAGATTAAATCGCTATAATGAAGCGCTCAGAGTTCTTGAAAGATCTCTCAAGATTGAGCCTAATGATGTCATTACTCTCTGTATCTATGCGACTACTTTAGCCTTGCTAGGGCGCTATGAAGAAGCATTTAAATATTTTGATCATGCACTGCAAATAAAGCCGAATGATATTAAAACTTTGCTGAACTATTCAAGAGCTTTAGTATCGGGGAAAGAATATCGTAAATCACTCAAAATATATGAGTATTTAGCTACTCTGGAACCGAATGATCCTTATATCATAGGTCAATATGGGGTTATTCTGAATAAGTGGGGATTTTACAAGAAAGCTTGTGACATATTTGAATGTTGTGTGCAACTCAGAGATGATAACTTCATTTTCTTCCAATATGCTCGTGCATTAGAAGAATTAGGTCAATACTATGAAGCTATTCATCAACTACAGAAGATTGATCTGAGTGAATTGACATCGTATCAGGCGAATGTGATTCGGCTTAGTTTAGGACGTTTGCACTACAGAACTCACAATCCAGTGCAGGGGGAAGAATATTTTACAGAGGCAATTAAACACTCGGATGACAAAGAGCGAACTTTGCTTTACAGTGCCAGAAGTATTCTGGCGAGCAATCCCTTCAGTGAGACTGCTATTGAAAAGCTAAAACAAATTGAGGGAGACTCGCCCCGATATGCTCAGGCAATGGAAATGTTGACCCTGAATCTCAGTGGGGAAGATTACTTTGATATGGTTAAGACCGATGCTCCCGGTGGGTTGAGTGATACCGAAATGCTCAACCGGGCAATGTATCACAAAATCGCCAACGAGATCAGCATCCTCAAGGGGATTGCTTATCGCATTTTGCGTCGTGCTGACCACAATCAACCCTTGCTTCAAGGCATTATCGACGACATTGAAGCCGTATTTGAAGAAGTCGATCGCCGCCGTGCTGCCCAAAAATCAGAAATTGAAGCCATTACCCAAGACCACTATGGTAGTATTCTGGCGGTGATTGCCAAAACTGCCCATGACATCTCTGATTTTGTCAATAATCAGTTAGCTATTATCGAATCGAAAACTCGACGGGCGATGCGGAAGCTAGAGCCGGATAGCTCTACCTATCCCCAATTTGAAAAACTGCTCAATCAATTAGAACTAACCCAAACGGCTCTTAGTGATCTAAAAGCCATTAATGAAGGGATTCAAATCAAGCGTCATCGATTTCAAGTTAAAAGTTTATTTGAAAAATGGGAAGCTAACCCTTACATTGGCAACGCCCAGATTTATCTCAACATTCAAAATGGTGGCTCAGAAATTAACAGTGATGCTGAAAAAATCAAAAGTGCGCTGAATGAGTTGGTGGAAAACTCCCTCAAACATAATGCCCACCAATCTAACTTAGTCATTCAGATTTCCTCTAGAGACGTGATCAATCCTGAAGGCATTTGGGGACAAACCATTCCTGGAGAACAGCAATACCTTTACATTGAATACACCGACAATGGTAAAGGCATCCCCGATGATAAAAAAGACTGGATTTTTCAACCATTAAAAACTACTTCAGAAGAAGGAAAAGGTAGTGGCTTAGGCTTGTTTATCATTCGCAAAACCTTGATCAAAATGGATGGCTACATCAAAGAAACTGGACTTAACGGTGTTCGCTTCGAGCTTTATATTCCCTATAAACAAGCAGACGGTGAGTAATCATGCAAACTGAAAATGTGCATTTACTAATAGTAGAGGATAATCCTCGTTTTCTCGAAGAATTACTACAATGGCTCAAAGAAGACTACGGTTATCAACACATTAAAACTGCCACCAGTGCCAGCCAAGCCCATGAGAAGCTGGAAGAACCATTTGATGTAATCATTGCTGATATGCGAATGGAACAGGACGACAGTGGCTTTGCCGTTGTGGAGGAAGTTAAAACTCGTAATTTGTCCTCGGTGGTCATTATTTTGACAGCCAATGATACTGTTACCGATTGCCGTACTGCCTTCAAAATGGGCGCATGGGACTACATTTCTAAAAATATGCGAGGCAATGTTTTCGATGTCGTGCATGAATCGATTCAAGAGGCGATCGCCTATTTCAATCGCTGGGGCAACCTTCAGAACCAGCAGTGGATTGAAGATAACCTAGCCGATTTAGAACGGCAATATTTTGGTCAGTACATTGCCGTAGTCAACCAAACGGTAATTGATTCTGCTCCTACCGAAGGGCAACTACAAAATAAGATCGAGGAACGAAAACTCCGCCGCTTTCTCACCACAATTCGTAAAATTGGTGATCTTTACCCGATCCCAGAATTAATCACCCAACCTGAAAGCCCCCGTCTAGAGTTCAAAAGTACATTTCAATGGGATGTGCGCCAAAACTGTCAAAACAAAGCATTACGGTTTAGCATCTTGAAAAGTGTCGCTGCTTTTCTCAATACTGAAGGTGGTACCCTTGTGATTGGAGTAGAAGATAACGGCAATATTTTCGGCCTAGAGAAAGACCTAAGCCTCTTACCTAAAGCAAATTTAGATCAATTTGAGCAGACTCTAATTAACCTAATTATTGAACGACTGGGAACCGAATCAACTCAATTTATTAACATTCGATTTGAAGCCATTGACAATAAATCTACGTGCGCTATTGACGTGAGAAAAGGAAGTAGTCCTACATTTATAAAAGGCGAAAAGAAAGACCTAGAGTTCTATGTCCGGGCAGGCAATACATCGCGATCGCTCAACATGCAGGAATTTTACACCTATCTTCAGTCACCACATGGAAAAGAGTGATTTGTATTAGGAGGCGATCGATAACAAGCCGATAATGCTGTCTAGTGTTCGCCGATAGCCGTCACTGGTACCACCGACGGTTTGGCATAAAAGCCCCAATGAGCGGGATTAACATGGGGGTCTTCTGGTGCGATGTTGCCTACCTTGTCCTCATTGTTCCACCAGAGCGGACTGCACTTATAGTCAGCCATTAGCTTTATCCCAGCCATTTCGATCTTCGTCCAACCTCACAAAAAACGAGATTCTCCAAGAACTCTAGTGGTATGTAGGCCCATGACTTTCTACTTCTTTAGGATTGCTGACCAAGACCCAACTGTTCGACAAATGCTTGATGTTCAGGTGATGTGATTCCTTGTTGCGCCACTTCTAGTACTTGCGCCATCTGATTCGCCAGCAATGCATTTACAGACAGCCATAGCCCTGGAAATACCTGACTACGGATGACACCATTGGCATCGGGTGACAACAATTGATACTCACCATCAATCAGCCTAAACCATTCAAATTGATTTTCGTAGGCGTGCCACACTAAGTATTCCAATACCCCGTTGCGTCGATAGGCTTGCTTTTTACCACCTGTGTCAATCGCAACACTAGTGGCTGCGATTTCAACAATCAGTTCCGGTGCCCCTTCAATATAGCCATCGCTACTCAGTTTCGTTTGGCCTCCCACAGCCGATTCGATAAACAGCACGGCATCGGGCTGGGGTTCATTGTCCAAATCCAGACGCACAGTGGGTTCAACACTCAAATCAACGCCAGGGGTCAAAGCCTGATAGATCCCCAACCAGGTCATGACACGGCTGTGGGGTTTGCCGTGTTGGGTATGCCGCAGGGGAGATGCCACGTAAACAATTCCTTCAATTAATTCTGCCTTTTTAATGTGAGTTGAGGCGGTGTAACGGTGTTCAAATTCAGGACGAGGAAGGCGATCGCCACTTTCCAGCGGCGGCACCTGTTCAACAACTGCTTTGGATTGTGGGTTGAACCGTTCCTGTACCACAGTTATGTTCCTCACACTGCAACCAAGGCAAGTGTAGCAAATTCCAGGATTTATGCCCTACGGTAGCCCACCTTACCCATAAAATCCATCCGACGAAAGGCGTGGGGAAATCCATCAACTGCTTTCATTCCGTTGTATCAATGTGATGATGATAAGGCTAGAGGAAGATCTGTTTCGGGATCAAGAAGTTGGTGGAGGCGATCGCTAAAGTAAACCACCTCATACTTTGTCCCCAATTCCTCTTGCAGTTGTTTCCACAACAAAATCCCTTCTTGCTCGAATGCTTCCCCCGCTTCATCCGTTGAAAAACCTGAAGAACTAGCAGGATCGTCCCAATTCAACGTAGCGTCATAGCTTTTTGACCATTTATGCAATCGCTCAATGGTATCAGCTTGTAGTGGTAAATCTTCTGGTGCGATGTTGCCCACTTTGTCTTTTTCATTCCACCAAAGTGGACTACATTTATAGTCAACCATCAGCTTAATCCCAACCATTTCTATCTCCGTCAAACCCTACAAAAAACCGAGGTTCTGCAAGAACCCCGGTTTTTACCGCTTATTTAACGATTAGATTACTCAACGCCTTCGATGCGGTTTTCCACTTCCTCGTATAGCTCCTGCAACAGTTCCAGGTTCTCATCACTGGTTTCCCAGTAACCGCGACCATTCACCTCCAGCAGCGTAGTCACCATCCGGCGGAAGGAGTGGGGATTCAAATCCATCAGCCGCTTCCGCATCGCTTCATCTTTAATGAACGTCTCGTTGGTGTCTTCATAGACCCAGTTATCCACCGCATCGGCAGTGGCGGACCAGCCCATGGTGTTCACCAGTCGCTTCGACAGTTCCCGTACCCCCTCATAGCCGTGGGACAACATCCCCTCGTACCACTTAGGATTTAGCATCTTGGTCCGGGCATCCAACCGCACCGTTTCCGATAGGGTTCGTACCTGGGCGTTGGCGGTGGTGGTGTCGGCGATGAAGGACGCTGGCTTCTTGCCGCCCCGCAACTGGCTGACCACCTTAGTGGGGTCAGAGTCGAAGTAGTGAGACACATCCGTCAAGGAAATCTCGGAAGAATCCAAGTTCTGGAAGGTCACATCCACGGTTTTCAGTGCCGACTCAAACAGGTCGCGGGACTGATCCATCATGCCAGGATTGTCGGAGTTGAAGGCAAAGGATTTGCGCTTCAGGTACATTTCCTGGAGTTCCTGCTCTTCTTCCCAGGAGGAGTTTTCCACCGCCAAGTTAACATTGGCCGCGTAGGAACCGGAGGCATTGGAGAATACCCGTGTAGCCGCTTGCCGTAGGTTCACGCCCATTTCTTCCGCCTGTTGCAAAGCGTGCTTGCGGATGAAGTTCATTTCCAATGGCTCATCCGCTTCCGCTGCCATTTTCACGGCGCGATCGAGTAAGGCCATCTGGTTGATGAACAGGTCACGGAAGACCCCGGAGCAGTTGACCACCACGTCGATGCGGGGCCGACCCAGTTCTTCCAGGGGAATCAATTCCAGCTTGTTCACTCGGCCCAGGGAATCGGGTACGGGTTGAACTCCCACTAGCATCATCACCTGACCCAAGGATTCGCCATAGGTCTTGATGTTATCCGTTCCCCAAAGCACAAAGGAGATGGTTTCGGGATACGCGCCGCCATTGTCCGCTTTTTGCCGCTCCAGCAAGCGCTCCACCACGACTTTGGCGGACTGAATTGCCGCCGTGGTGGGAATGGACTGGGGGTCGAGGGCGTGGATGTTCTTGCCTGTGGGCAACACATCGGGGTTACGGATGGGGTCGCCACCGGGTCCGGGCAGCACGTAGCGGCCTTCCAAGCCTTGTAGCAGAGCACCCAGTTCGTTATCGGCCACCACCTGCTTCAGGCAGAATTCCAGATACTCGAACAGGGGCTTCAAGTCCTCTTCGTTGACGTTGGTGTAACCGGACTCGTGTAAGGACTTGACCCAAGGAGCCTTACGCCCCATGCCAAAGATATTAAGGCTCGTGACCTTAGACACCAATCCTTGATCGTCGGTTTGCTCAACCACCATTGCCGCTACGGCAGCACGGGTGGCTTGGGTAATGTCGTAGAGCAACTGCACGTCGTCGAGATGACCGCGATCGCTATTCCGATACACTTCTTCAATATCCCGACCTAGACTTTCCGCAATAATCCGAGTCAGGCTCTTCTTGCCATCTTCAGGACGATCAAGATTGGCAATATTCACCAGGGTCGCCACCGCTTCCTCTGCTGTGGGCGCACAACCGATGACGTGCAAGCCACAGGGCAACAGGCGGGACTCAATCTCCATCAGTTTGATGTAAAGCTTTCCGACCAGGTTGCTACGTTCCTCAGCGGTCATGTCCTTAGCGTCAATCTCTGGCAACTCCACATCTTTGTCCAGGTTGACGATGCGGGCGCTGTCGATGATGGCGTTGACGATGGCGGGGCCGCGACCGGAATCCTTCAGGGTTTGGAAGGAGCCAATCAACTCGCTCAGTTCTTTCAGCCCCTTGTACAATCCCGCGTTTTCCGCCGGAGGGGTGAGGTAGCTGATGGTTTCCGCGTAGCTGCGGCGTTTGGCGATCGTTGCCTCCGAGGGGTTGTTCGCCGCGTAATAATACAGATTGGGAATCATGCCAATCAGGCTATCGGGGTAGCAGGTGCCGGACATTCCCATCTGCTTTCCGGGCATGAATTCCAGGGAACCGTGAGTGCCAAAGTGCAGCACTGCATCCGCTTCCCAGACCCGCTCCAGGTAGGTGTAGTAGGCGGCAAAGCCGTGGTGAGGGCTGGCGGAACGGGAGAATAGCAGCCGCATCGGGTCGCCTTCATAGCCAAAGGTGGGCTGTACGCCGATGAAGACGTTACCAAAGTGCTTGCCGTAAATCAGTAGGTTTTGTCCATCGCTATTCAGATTACCAGGAGCCGGACCCCAGGACTCTTCCAGCCGCTTGTGGTAAGGAGTTAGCCGCTCGTACTCTTCCACCGACATTTTGTAGGCGATGTTGAGTTCGGGGCTGTTGTATTGGGCTTGGGCATCGTGTAGCACCTCTAGCATCAGTGCTTCAGCGGTTTCGGGCACGTCCTCGACGGTGTAGCCGTCCTGGTGCAGCGCCTTCAAGACCTTGTGAATGGAACCAAACACATCCAAGTAGGCGGCGGTTCCCACATTGCCCTTGTCAGGGGGGAAGCTGAAGACGGTGATTGCCAATTTCTTCTGGGCTTTAGCCAATCGACGCAGGTTGGCCCACTTCATCGCCCGTTGTGCGACTGCTTCGATCCGGTCTTGGAGAGCGATCGCCCGTCCCGTATTCCCATCCCGACCGGACATAATGATCGGTTCGATCGCCCCATCCAGCTCAGGAATGGCAATCTGCAACGCCACCTGAATCGGGTGCAGACCCAAATCACTGGCTTCCCACTCCTCGGTAGTCTGGAATACCAGAGGTAACGCTACCATGTAGGGCCGATCCAACCGCTTCAAGGACTCGATCGCCTTGGGATGATCCTGACGAGCCGGACCACCCACCAGGGCAAATCCGGTGAGCGATACCACCGTATCCACGATCGCCTCATCCGGGTTCAGCGGATCATAGAAGAACACATCCACAGGCTTGGAGAAGTCTAGACCACCAGAGAACACGGGAATCACCTTGGCTCCCATGCACTCCAATTCCTGCACCATCGCCACATAGTGAGCGTCATCCCCCGTCACCAAGTGGGTCCGCTGAATCACTAGACCGATGCAGGGAGTGTTGGGCTGCTTCAATTCGTCGCCAATATCCTGGCGGGACTGGTGCCAGTTCAAATACTCTTTGATGTCTTCAAACATCTGGGGGGCGAGGGGGTGCCAAATGCCGATGTCGGGATAGGTGACAGGCTCCTGATAGGTGATGTCCGTGCCATCCTCCGTTTTCTTCCCGTTAAGGATGTACTTATCCGTGAGCATCAGCAGGAAGTTTTCCAGATTTTCCGAGGAACCGCCCAACCAGTACTGGAAGCTCAACATGAAGTTACGAGCATCCTGTGCTTTGTCCATCGGCAAATACTTCAGCACCTTGGGCAGGGTCCGCAACAGCTTCAACATCGCATCTTGGAAACTGCTGCCGGAATTTTCCTTGCGCTTTCGCATGAACTGGGCGATCGCGCTCTTCGATTGACCCAACTGCGCCATCGAGAAACTGCCCAGCTTATTCAGCCGCATCACCTGGGGCATGGACGGAAAGACCACCGCCGCATCGAGGCGATCGCGATGGGGTTGCACCGCTGCCACCACCTTATCTGCCAATTCCTCAATAAAGATGAGGGAGCCAATGAAAATATTTGCCTCCGCTACATCTTGCTCAAAAGCCTCATAGTTTTCAGGACTACGCAATTCTTCCAACAAATAGCCACTAATCTCGACCGCTACGTTGGGATTATTTTGATTGATTGACCGCACTGCCGCCGAAAGTGAACTTTGGTACTGCGGCTCCAGCACGACATAGACCACCTTGATCAGCTCACGTCCCTTGAGTTCAGACGGGGTAATGTGCCTAACCGTGGGCTTGACGTGTGTAAACATTCAAACGACTCCTGTTGCAAACGCATGTATACCGGGGACAGCGCTGCCTAGATACGACACTTGCCGCTGCCTCCATCAGTCTGACCCAGATCCAGTCAAACGTGGTGACGACGAGCGGAACCCGCTGTGCCCCCTATTGTCACTGATACTTCCCATCACTAATTTTTGTATCAGAAAACGCCCCTTCCAAGTACCAGATCCCTGGCAAGTGAAACAATTTGATAAAAATAACGAGATATTTTTTGATTTAAATTAATCAAGAGTAATGTGGCTACATCAATTTGATTAAAAAATATTACAATATTATGGCATTGGTTTTAAGCCTGTTGTTGTGATAGAGGGTCGGGACTATGGCTACAAGTTTAATTACGGGAGCCTCGTCGGGAATTGGAGCTGCATTTGCTGAAGCCATGGCCGCACGGGGGGATGCCCTGATCTTGGTGGCCCGTTCTCAGGACAAGCTAGATGCTTTGGCCCAGCGGCTACGGCAGCGGCACGGCAGCAAAGTCGAGACCATTGTGCAGGACTTGACGGCTGATAATGCGGCTGAAGCGATCGCCCACACCGTTGATACCCTCAATCTGACCGTGGATATTCTCGTCAACAATGCTGGATTTGGCGACTACGGGGCTTTTCATGAACGCGATCGCACTAAGCAGCTCGATATGATCCGCTTAAATATCCTGGCCCTCACCGACCTCACTTACCAATTTTTACCTGCCATGGTGCAGCGTCGCTCAGGCCACATCATCAATGTCGGCTCGATTGCCTCATTTCAACCCATTCCCTATATGGCGATCTATGCAGCAACCAAAGCCTTTGTTTTAAGCTTTAGTGAAGCCCTATGGGTTGAAGTTGAGCCATTTGGGGTCAAGGTTCTAGCCCTATGCCCTGGACCGACCACAACCAACTTTCAGGCGGTTGCCGAATTTCCTGACTCCATGGGCAATCAAGCGGCTCGGCTGACGATGGCTGCGGATGCAGTGGTTGCCGAAGCGATGGCCAGCCTAGATTCAGGCGTACCTAACCTTGTTAATGGTGGCCCGATCAATCAATTCTTGGTTAATGTGAGTCGTTTCTTACCCCGATCAGCCTTGGTCAAATCCATCGGTCAGCAATTTCGCCCCCAGACCTAGTTGGGAGAAACGAATCAACCCCCTAATTATCCTCAAGTCAGAATGGGAAATCCATCCTTTTCCATCAATAAGCTTGAACCCGATCGCCTTCATCTTGGTTCTGATTTTGGTACGATGGCGCAGCCGAATCGTCGGCATTTTCTCCAGTAAGGGAAAGAACAGGGCGCGGACTGGTGGCTTCGGACGATGAGTGCTGAAGATGTTCTAGGACATGGATAAAGTCAGCAATACTTTGAAACTGATGATAGACCGAGGCAAACCGGACATAGGCCACTTCATTCACAGGGCGGATGTGGCGCAACACTAATTCCCCAACTTCTTCGCTGGTCACTTCTCGCGTTGAACGCTGTTGGAGTTCGGCCTCAATGCCATCGACTAGGTTCTCTTGCTGTAAGGCGGAAACCTTCGTCTTTTCACAGGCCCGATCGATTCCTCGCAATAGCTTTGAACGATCAAAGGATTCGCGATCGCCATTGCGTTTAATCACCGTAATGGGCACAAACTCAATCCGCTCATAGGTGGTAAAACGTCGCTCACAATCGAGACATTCACGGCGACGGCGTACACTTTGACCCGACTCAGCAGAACGGGATTCGAGGACTCGATTATTAGGACATTGGCAAAATGGACAACGCATAGGGGTAAAGTTGAATCGGTTTGCTGAGGGGCAAATCCTTTAGATAAATAAGCTCATATTTAGCTATGGCTTCAGCAACTGTGATAGAGGTAACAGTTACCAAGTCTATGCTATGGGAACTACCAACCAACATTCAGATATAAAAACGTAACAAAGAGTCCTGAACAACTTGCCCAGAACTCATACAAAAAATAATTAAAACAACAGTCATACCAGAAAAGCTTGACTGCCCACTATCACAACCAAAAGTGGAAAACGCTATCCCCAGAAAAACGGGTTGACCCTCAAGCCCATTTCAACAGCAATTATTCATCATCGCTGTTAATCCGAGGCGCTTCACGGAAGGCGATCGCAAAGAACAGCGTTCCTAACGCACCAGCCAACACAAGGATATAAGCAACACTCTCCATTTTCTCAGATCTCCTAACTTGTCACCAATATTCAGATTACCATGACCACAGGCAAAAATAGATAGGGGCTGAGTGTTCTAAACCACCCAGCCCCTAAATCATTCGATTGATGAGATAGGACTACTCATTAGCCCCTCATCAATCAGATACAGCAATCAAACAATCCTTCGTGACAAAGGGTGCAGATTGATGTCAGGCGTAGACTAAACATTCTCAGTACGAGTAGATTTGTCCCCGACCTTCTGGAAAAAGCCCCACTCAACCTGTTCAGGAGACAAGTCGGGATCGATTCCAGCAAATACATCTCGGTACAGGGTCCGAGCACCGTGCCAAATATGGCCAAAGAAGAACAATAGCGCAAAGCAAGCATGGGCGAAGGTAAACCAACCCCGTGTGCTAGTGCGGAATACCCCATCAGAGTTGAGCGTTTCCTTATCAAATTCAAAGGGTTCTCCCAACTGTGCCTTACGGGCTACGGTTTTCACCTTGGACGCATCAGTTAAAGTCTGTCCATCCAGTGCGCCACCGTAGAAAGTAGCCGTCACTCCTGTTTGCTCGAAGCTATACTTCGATTCAGCCCGTCGGAAGGGAATATCCGCCCGAACAATACCGTCGCTATCTGTCAAAACAACTGGGAAGGTTTCAAAGAAGTTAGGCAAACGACGAACCGTTAGCACGCGCCCCTCAGCATCCTTGAACTCAGGGTGTCCCAACCAACCTTGAGCGATACCGTCACCCCGAACCATTGGCCCGACCCGGAACAACCCACCCTTTGCAGGGCTGTTCCCCACATAGTCGTAAAAGGCGAGTTTCTCAGGAATGGTCTTCCATGCTTCAGTAGCAGTGGCCCCACTGGCCATTTCAACTTGAACACGGCGCTCGATTTCCTGGGTGAAGTAACCTGCATCCCACTGATAACGGGTAGGACCAAACAACTCTGTGGGCGTGGCAGCACAGCCATACCACATGGTGCCAGCCACCACAAAGGCTGCAAAGAACACAGCAGCGATACTGCTAGACAATACAGTTTCGATGTTACCCATCCGCAGGGCACGATACAGCCGCTCTGGCGGGCGCACTGACAAGTGGAACAAGCCAGCAATAATCCCCACAATCCCGGCTGCAATGTGGTGGGCCACGATTCCGCCAGGGTTATAAGGATCAAACCCTTCTGGTCCCCATGCTGGAGCCACAGGCTGAATATGCCCTGTCAGACCATACGGATCAGAAACCCACATCCCCGGTCCCCAGAGACCTGTCAGGTGAAAGGCTCCAAAACCGAAGCAGAGAAGTCCAGATAGAAATAAATGAATGCCAAACATTTTGGGCAGGTCAAGCGCAGGCTCGCCTGTCCGGGGATCTCTGAACAATTCCAGATCCCAAAATACCCAGTGCCATACCGCAGCTAGGAACAACAGCCCAGATAATACAATGTGAGCGGCTGCTACACCCTCGAATGACCAAAAGCCGGGGTTAACAGAGCTTGCTCCTGTAACAACGCTCCATCCGCCCCAAGAATCTGTGACTCCCAAACGAGCCATAAAGGGCAATACGAACATGCCCTGACGCCACATGGGGTTTAAAACAGGGTCACTAGGATCAAACACAGCCAGCTCATATAAAGCCATTGAGCCAGCCCATCCAGCAACCAGAGCAGTATGCATAAGGTGTACAGCAATTAGTCGCCCTGGATCATTGAGGACGACTGTGTGTACCCGATACCAAGGTAGTCCCATCGACTACGCTCCTCCTACTTGTTAATGTTCTAACGCTTCCTTGACAATTTTATTAAGAGATCTTTGAACCCTGGGCCAAAACCCTAGCCATAACGAAGTATCGCCATTGGGTTCAAGTATCGCCATTTGTCATCCCCGTCCTAACCACTTTACCCCCAAATAGACAGGGGGCGATATGATTTGGCAGTTTGACAACTAGCTCTTTGAAATGAAAGTGTATAAATAAATGTAACCAGTGTCAGACCCTATTGCAAGGGATATGGCTGTCTTGACGATGAAAATTCAGCGAACCTTGCGCTTGGAAAACAACTGGGACTGTGTATTGTGAAATTGCACTGTGTGGCTAGGAAGAAGACTGTGGTTAACATCCGCTTTGAGAACGAAGACAAGATCGTGGTAGCTGATCAGGGGGCCAACCTTCGATTTAAGGCTATGGAAAATGGAATCGACTTGTATACATTTACGGGCAAGATGATGAATTGTGGAGGGTATGGTCAATGTGGAACCTGTTTAGTGGATATTTTGGAGGGTGAGAATAACTTATCTCCCCGTACTCCGGTGGAGGAAAAGCGCTTAAAAAAGCGACCCAGTACCTATCGTTTGGCTTGTCAGACCCAGGTCAATGGTCCGGTTACGGTATGTACGAAGCCTCAGAAGGAAAAGAAGAAGTAGGGCATGTCTGAAGTATGAAGTATCATCTGTTGCGTTGCCTTGGGTGATATTATTGCTCTGGGCATCCTCTAGTTGGGTGGTCTCGTATACACATTTAAGTTTTTGCTTAGAATTTTTGTATTATTTCGGAGACTGGGTTTCATGGAAGTTCAAAATCTTGGGTTTGTTGCTACTATTCTGTTTGTGTTTGTTCCCGTGGTGTTTTTGCTAATTCTCTATATTCAAACCAATAAAA
>JAYKIC010000586.1:0-5972 GCA_035284985.1 Leptolyngbyaceae cyanobacterium | reverse complement strand
TCACTAACACAAATACCCATAGAGCGGCCCCATAGCCTCGTAGGTGAGGATCATTGACTGAACGGTAGGATTGAAAACACTGAATTGTGATTACGGTAACAAATCCTAGAAATAGGAGTGCGCCTGTAACCCCAATTTCAAACATCAGTTTGGGATAGTATGTTTCGACGAGGTGGGTTTTACCGAAGACCCTGGCTGAATTGGTGGCTCGTCCCAATCCGTTACCCAAGAATCCTCGCTGTTCATTTAAGGCCCATTCAATTTGGTGGGTGATGAAGGAGTGGGGGGGGGAGGCTTGCCAGCGGGATTGGAAACTTTCTACGCGATCGCTCACCAGAGCAGGGTTTTGGGCGATCGCCACAGTTAGGGCTACCCCCAAAATTCCCGCTAGGGGGATAAACCGTTTGAGGTTGACCAGTTGGCCCGTTAGCACCAGTAGCAGAATGGTGGTGATGGGGACTAATGCCAGGGCAATGCGTTGACCGGATATCACCGCAGCGCCAAAGTTAATCGCCATGGCCAATGCGCCTACAACCCGCCAGGGAATTTTAGGATCATTAAACGCGACCGCAAAAGCCATGAAGGAACCTGAGATCATGAACCACCCCCACTGCCACGGGGCGACAAAGGTTCCCGGTAAGCGAATGACTCCCTGAGAAGGGGTATAGAGTAGTGATCCACCGACCAAGCAACGAGTATCTAACGATGCCTTGAACAATTCCTCTCCGACTCCCTGGGTGGGGGCACAAATTCCGGTTAACAAAAAAACATACTGCACAAAGGATAGACCACAGCAAATGATCACCAAGAGGGCACTGAGCCGCATCAAAAAGATGACCGCTTCTTTACTTTTGATCAAGAAGTAAACGCATAGCATTAGGGGGGCATAGCCAAGGAAAACCTTCAGCCCCAAGATCCCCATGGCGATGGGGATGCCACCAACTTTGGGATCAAGCTGTTGGGCACCATTGACAAATAGAATGACCAAACAACAGTAGCCCAACATGATGCTAAAAGCATTCCAAATGGGCTTGTTAACCGCCATCGAAATTTTATGTCGGCGGCAGTATTGGATGAGACTATAGAGTGCGGGAAAGTAAAATCCATCTTTGGCGAGTTGCAATGCTGGGCTGTTGCCGATGAAATAGGTGACGGTGCCGCCAAAGGGGAGATAGATAAAAAAGATCCACAGGGCTTTGCGGGGATATTTGTAGGATAATGCAAGGGCTAGTAGGCCAATGGGGGCCGCAGCAATCATGAGGGGTTCCCCTTCTATGACGGCTCCCAGTAGCCCTAACACAATGCCGCATCCTGTAACTATGGTGACGTATTGTTTTAGATCTCTAAATTGGCGATCGCGCTGTTTTTTGAGTGCCCGTTGCTCTTGTTTACTCAGCAGGGCCATCCCTTTCTTGCCTTTCTTCTGTTTAAGCTTGGCCTGTTTCTTCTTAGCTTTGGCTTTTTTCTTTTTAGCGAGAGACTGACTAGTTGCCATCGTTAGGAGAGTGAGGGTCGCGTTAGTGCGTTTACAGGGGGGAGGGGTTTGTCCCTATTGTGCCCACTCTGCGTATAAATACGACGCTCCACGAAATTTGTTTAAGGGGCGGCTGAACCGGGCCTAATCCTGGTCCCAACCGAGGCGATCGCTCACCCACCGACTTACACCGCTGAGAATGGCCGCCCCCATCAATAACCCAATGGCGGGGGTAAATAGGGGTTCCCATAGCTTATACCATAGGTCTAAGCCTAGGGGGATGTCAAAAAGATGGCCGATGAGGGCGATCGCAAACCAAAAAAAGCTGCCCAACACTAGAAATAGGTTGAGCATCAACAGTTTATCGAGGCCATTAAAAAATTGCTCTTTCATGTCCCAAATGATCATTAGTGAATCAAAATCGACTAAGTGGGTGCGTTACTGGCGCTAGACGCACCCTACTGTCTTTACAGGGCTAGTGATTTTACAAGGTTAGTGATTCAACCTTAGTTTCAATTAACGTGGCCAAGTCCTTTAAGAAAGCGGCAGCGTGGGCACCGTAAATGACTCGATGGTCACAGGTGATATTCACTTGCATTTGCTTTTTGATGCCCATCAAGCCATTGTCCATGGCCACCAACTGGGGCTTGGCTCCCCCAATCGCCAAAATCGAGCCTTGACCGGGGGGCAGAATGGCATCAAAGCTGTCTACGCCAAACATCCCCAAGTTAGACAACGTAAAGGTGCCCGTAGAATACTCATCCGGTTTGAGTTGCTTGGAGCGCGATCGCGCCACTAAATCTTTCCAGGTCCGGGACAAGCTGTAGATATCCATCTGATCAGCCTTTTGCAGCACAGGCGTGATTAAGCCGCCATCATCCATTGCTACGGCCACCGCAATATTAATATCAGACTTGTATTGAGTGCCTTGGTCGGTATAACTGGAATTCAGGAGGGGATGGCTCTGGAGGGTCATGGCGATCGCCTTCGCCAACAGCGCCGTCATCGTCACACCTTTGGACTTAATCTTCTGATAAAGTGCATCCAGGGCATCGGTGGTGATCGTATAGGAAACACGGAACACAGGCACCTGAAGGCTTTCCACCATGTTGCGGACCACCGCCTGTTGCAACGTATTGAAGGGAGCCACTTGACCCAAGGGTACGGGAGCCGTAGTCGTCACCCTAGGGGTCGGTGCTGCCGCTGGAGCCGCTATCGGAGCCACTGCCGGAGAGGGCGCTGGGGCGGATGGCGCTGGGCTAGCTACTCCCGCCGCCACTTCCACATCTGCGGCCACAATCCGACCGTGGGGACCACTGCCATTGACCGTCCCTAAGTCAACCTTCAGAGATTGGGCTAACTTACGGGCGCGGGGAGAGACAATCATCCGACCCGATGGGGGTTTACTGGGGGTACTAGTCGGTTGGGTCGGGGTAGGTGAAGTAGCAGGGGCGGGAGTCGCAGGGGTGCTGGCTGTTTTCGCTCCACCTAGCTTGAGCGCCTGCTGCTTCGCCGCTTCAATTTCTGCTTCGGTCTCGGCAATCAGGGCGATCGCTTCTCCCACCGGAGCCGACTCGTCCGCAGGTACAATAATGGTCGCTAAATATCCCTCGTAGAAAGCTTCCACATCCATATCGGCCTTATCCGATTCCACCACCAGGATGGTTTCGCCTTTTTCAACTCTGTCCCCTGGCGACTTAGACCAAGATACAATCTTCCCCTCCGTCATAGTTGAACTCAGGGCAGGCATAAAAACTTCATGGATCATAGATGTCTTCCAACCGAATACTCAAACGACGACCAGACCACAGATGATTGTAACCTGATTGCACGGTAATTCAGCGAGAGATTCTATAGTTCACCCCGGACCTCTTTAATCACCCCATCTTCTAATACGATTTCCACTTGCATTTTCTTCACCAAATTATCGCCTTGCTTGGCGGTGAAGAAGCTCTCAACTTGACCTTGGCCCACTTCTTGGCCCATTTCCAATTTTTGTATTTGGTCTAGCTGTTGTAATGCTTGATTCTTCTTTTGCAAAATTTCGTTTTTCTTGCTGTTGACCTGGTTTTGCACATTGACCGTTTGCTGTTGAATCACATTCCCCGGTTGTCCGCTTTGTTGTAACTGGGTCAGTGCTTGCTGTCCTTGAGCCTCCAACTGCTGCATTTGACCATCCAGGCGGTTAATTTGAGTCTGAAGCTGAGTCTGCACCTCATTTTTCCATGGCTCAGTCACAATTACCTTAATGTTGATTGGACGCTTGAGCAAAAGTTCTGAAGAGAAATCCATAGTCTTGATAGTTCTAACCTAAAAAAGTTCAGCCTTAGTTTTAATACAGCGCTGAAAATTTGTCATCCTGATAGCTCAGAATGGAAATTAGCGCTTACCATAGCAAGATTAACGCTGAAGCGGTAAAAAACCACGTTTTGCACCAAACATTTAAGAAAAAGTTAGGGTTTTGTTGCAGGGTGCAATCAATGTAACGACACCAAGGGAAGAGGTCAGTCCTTAAGGGCCTCAGGCCGACCGAGGCATAATCGGCATAATGCCTACAGGTACCCCCTCTTTCGGCAAAACGACATTGGCTGCTAATACCTGCAAATCCTCCAGAGCAAGGTGTTTCAACGGCTCAATATCCCGACCACAGGCTTTCCGAATCATATGTAGCAATGCCCGTTTCGATAGTTCACTACTGCTAATCTTGATTTCTGGGTCGGACATACTAGCTACTCCCATGCCCCTCGCGGCAGGGCCATTGGCAGGATGGGCGGTGCTAGAGGACTGGGCCGAAGGTTGCCTTCCTTGGCGATCTGGGTTGCTAGGGGCAGAGGTGGATTGGGCTGGGGAGAGGGCAACAGGGGGGTTAACAGCCGCCAAATTTCAGAGTCGCGCATATTCTTCAGGGTTTATTTTAGCGAATAGTAGCGATCGCGCTCACTCGCACTCAGGGGCCACATAATCATGGCACCATAATCAGTCAGGGTATCCCAATTCTGAACCTCCATCACCTCACCATTGGCACGTCTAATATAGATTTCCATCAATTGGCCGCCTCACGAATCATAGTGCAATGCTTCCTGATCTATTTTGATCATTAAGGGGGAAATACTCACTAGGGGTCAATCAGGCCAGAAGTATAATAATCCTTCATACAATCACTCCCCAATGTCCGTGAAATGGTTGAGTGGGTTACAACTTCAAATCAGGGAAAATACTGACATCCGGATAACACCTACTGTATCGATAACCCCTATATCTTTGAGAATTTATCCATTCGGGACTTGCTGATAAAAAAGACCCAGGGTGTGGGGCGGCAGACGTTACTCCGTCGCCCCGCAACGCCCACTTTATTGTCTTGGAAGTTCCTTAGTAGATAATAGGATTTTCTAATTCACAGTACTTTAACGTAGTTCATCACAGATAACGACGGGTTGGATCACATCAAAGTACCGAAATATCCCTGATCACTATTCTTCATAATCAGTTTGAATGTCAATGTCTAAGGTATCTTCATCAACCAGTACATAGAGGATATTGGGCCGACAGCACACCTGACAGTCTTCGATATAGCGTTGGCTCAAGCCAGCGCTAATATCGATAAAAGTGTTACTACTCTCACCACAAAAGGCACAGCAATACTCGGTTGTAACTTGCATAGTTTTTATTTTCAGAATATTTTTTTGCAAAGGGATTTGCCAATTAACAAGATACTAATGTTGGGGGGTGAACGCAGGTATCTATTTAGCGTTTTCTCCAGTGGCGGCCAGTTTTTCTTTCGTTAATAGTTTTTCCTTGCCCCATCTCCGTCCATCTCCGCTTCATTAAATAAGGGTGCTTTTTTAAGTATCGAATAAGATTTAATCGTATCGTTTTTAACGGCGGATGGAAGTAATACACTTAGTGAGCGGTGAGGCGTAGGAGTTGTATTCTCAAGCGCAGATTATCATGAATTTATTTGTTATCAGGTTCTAAGGTTAAGGGTTTTCAGTGTTGGTTGTGCTCATTGCATCACCGTAACCTTGGATGAGATAGTTCGCGCCATGTTTGATTGCTGATGGTTAACAATAGGATTACTAAGGAGTTCGTTTAATGAGTATTGCTGTAAAGAACCTGGTTTTGGGGCTACCTGTGGTAGCAGGGGTCACTGTAGCCCTAGTTGCCCCCGCATCAGCCGTTAGTTTTTCAACTTCTGGTTCGGTGATTGAATTTTGTTCCGATGGAGTCAACACTTTTCATGATGGTGAAGCGGGTAAGACTTGTAACGATTCCCTAGGCACGATTCTGAGTGGTAACAGTGCTGCACCGGGTGGCAACGTTGAATTGGCGGGTAATGATACTGAGGGCATTACCCTGGCTCAGTTTACCACTGTTCCGGCTGCTTCTTTGACCGCAGACTTCGATGGCGACACCATCACCTTCAGCAGCCTGACCTTTGATGACTGGTTTGGGCTTGAGGGCGGTGGCTCTAGCATTGCCTATGGTGCAAACAACTTTG
>JAYKIC010000585.1:0-4705 GCA_035284985.1 Leptolyngbyaceae cyanobacterium | reverse complement strand
GTGTGTGCCCAACTGGCCACCGCCTTTTTTGAAGCACCGGGGCGATCGCTCCGTCTGGTGGGAGTCACAGGCACCAATGGTAAAACCACCACCACCCACCTGATCGAGTATTTGCTCAATCAGGCCCAGCAACCCACCGCCCTGTTGGGTACCCTCTACAGCCGCTGGCCGGGATATAGCCAAACCGCCCTGCACACCACCCCCTTTGCCGTCACCTTGCAAGGCCAACTAGCGATGGCACGGGAGGCGGGTTGTCAATTTGGTGTGATGGAGGTCAGTTCCCACGCCCTGGCCCAACATCGGGTCTTAGGGTGTCCCTTTGAGGTGGCGGTGTTTACCAATCTGACCCAAGATCACTTGGATTACCACAAAGATTTAGACGATTATTTTGCCGCTAAAGCCCTCCTGTTCAATCCCGACTATCTGACCCAACGGGCCGTGATTAACGGGGATGATCCGTTTGGCCAAAAGCTGGTAGCGCAAATAAAGCAAGGGCATGAAGCGGCCCATATCTGGACCTATAGCACCACCCGCACCGACGTGGACTTATTCACCACCCATTTGCACTATGGAGCCAATGGGGTGACGGGAGAATTACACACCCCAGCGGGAACGATGCCGTTTTCCTCTCCCTTGGTGGGCCAGTTTAACATTGAGAATCTGTTGGCAGCGGTGGGGGCAGCGCTGCAATTGGATTTGACCCTGGAGGCGATTGTGACGGCAATCGCCCAATTCCCCGGTGTGCCTGGACGGATGGAGCGGGTTCAGGTTACTGCCGATCAAGACATTGGCGTAATTGTGGACTATGCCCACACCCCCGATAGTTTGGAAAACTTATTGAAAGCAGCCCGACCCTTTGCCCAAGGGCGGCTGATCTGTGTATTTGGCTGTGGGGGCGATCGGGATCGGACCAAACGGCCCCAAATGGGGGAAATTGCGGCTCGGCTCTCAGACTGGGCCATTGTCACCTCTGATAACCCCCGCACGGAAAACCCAGAGCAGATTTTGCAAGATATCGTTGCTGGGATTCCAAACTCGGTGGTGCCTTTGGTGGAGGGCGATCGCGCCGCCGCCATCCAGACCGCCATCCTGGAGGCAAAACCAGGGGACACCGTATTAATTGCAGGCAAAGGCCATGAGGACTACCAAATTTTAGGGACTGAAAAGGTGCATTTTGATGATCGGGAACAGGCACGAATGGCCCTCAACCAGCGCAATGGAATTACAGAAATCAAGGATGGATAGAAAAACACGGTGAAATAAGTTAAAACAGACTAGAGGATTGGGGGGAATTACTGATAGCATCACTTAATTCTCTGCCTACCCCTGTTTCCTTGATCCACGTTTCTACCGAATCGTCCCGCCCCTTTTCCCCTTCTCAAATATTATGGATGTTCCTCGTTTACAAGACACGTCACTCTATGAAACCGCCCTGGGGTCTGATGCTCCCCCAAAACCCCTAAAAATTAGCCCTACCACCTTTAAGTCAATGGTGGAATCGCTGTTTGATCTATTGTGTGAGCAGGAGCAATCTGCTAGCCTCTGGGTCAAACTTCCCCGTGGCAAAGTCTGGCAAGTGCCGATTCAAACTTATTGCCATCACGTCCTACGAACTGACCCCCTTTATCTGATTAAAACTCGCAAAGATGAGACATCCGATAAGGAGGATGATTTAGACGACTCATCCACCAGTGATGGGAGCAGTGCGTCTAGCCTAGAGTTTTTCTCGTCTGTCCAGGATGGGAATTTCCCCAACAACCACGGCGGTGCTGTGATGTTGCCGGATTTAGAGCTGTGGTTGCCTGCCAATAGCCGCCTACGCCGCGAGTTCTTTGTGGTAGCGGTTACTCCCAGGCTGCAAGCCCTAATCTTAGCCCATCGCCCCCGTTCAGCCCGTCAGTCCTACTCCCCAGTTTCTATTTCCCATGCCGAGGAAACCGTTGCCGCATCTGGGATAATGACCAGCCAGGAAAGTTCTGAACGGAAAACCTCATTGCTAGGAGTATGCTCATTTAACCCCACCACCATTCAATCTATTTTAGGGGGATTAGCATCTGCAATAGAGTTGGCGTATGCCCCTTATCCCAATGAACACGGTGCTGTTGCGGCCCATGTTGCCCAATGGTCAATCCTACAGAATGACCTCAGTCAGGCAACCCCTGATGTGCAAGTCATGGATAGTTTATGGACCTGTCACCTGCGTCGTCAAGAGGTGGCTTGGCGCAGTGGATCGATGACTCGTCGGCAAGCGGATAAAGCGGCTGAATTACAACTTAAAAATGACGAGCTGATTCATTCTATTCGGATTAAGGATGCATTTTTCCAAACAACCGGGCAGGAACTACGGACTCCGCTGAGTACGATGAAAACAGCGCTGTCTTTACTCAACTCCCCCCATCTCAAGCCCGGTCAACGCCAACGCTATATGGATTTGTTGACGCAGGAGTGCGATCGCCAAAGCGCCCTGATTACCAGCGTCTTGGAACTGGTGCAACTAGATAATGTGGATGCCCCTCCCCTACTCCAGCCCGTATCGGTGCTGGAAGTGATCCCCGGTGTGGTTAGCACCTATCAACCCGTGGCCCAAGAAAAAGGCATTATGCTGGCCTACACAGTACCGGAAGATTTGCCGACTATCACGACCTTGGCTCCCTGGCTCCGCCAAATCTTGATTAATCTGCTCCACAACGCCATCAAATTCACCCCCGAAAATGGCCAGGTTTGGGTGAAAGTCAAGCGCCAAGGGGAATATGTTCAAATTGAGGTGCAGGATACAGGCATTGGCATTGCCCCAACCGATGTGCCCAAAATTTTTGATCGATTTTATCGGGTCCGATCCAGCTCCGCCGAAACTGCAAGCGGGGCAGGTTTGGGTCTGTCAATTGTTCAACAACTCCTATTGCAGTGTGGTGGCTCCATTTCTGTGAACAGTCGTGAAGGGGAAGGTTCCGTTTTTAAAGTGATGATGCCCATTCATCAACCTGACTCAGCACGAGGAGAACGGGGGTAGACCAGACTGTTATGCCGCCATAGCGAAGCCCCTGTGCAAGCCTGGATTAGGGCAATGGAATAGGCTAGAGACCAACGGTTAAAACCGTTGTTGGTTGCTGCTTTTGTGCCTTTAGAGAAGAGTGAATTTGTGCTAAAATCAAGCAAGAAGTAGAGCGCTTCACCGCCTGTGACAGCGATAGTGTTCTGTGTGGATTTGAACCATCACTTGACACATTATGGGTATTTGTCAACCAAGACTCACGAACCATTGCGAGCCATTAACATTGCAGTTATGACATTCCCATCCCCAGTTCAGCAATAGTCGGTTCCCTTTGCCACAACGTTCATCTTTTTGGAGTCAGCAATACATATGAGCATTCCTCAGGAGCGGATCATTCCCACGGATCTACGGAATGAAATGTCCCAGTCCTACTTGGAATACGCCATGAGCGTGATTGTCGGACGGGCACTTCCCGATGCTAGGGACGGTCTTAAACCGGTTCATCGCCGCATCCTGTACGCCATGCATGAGTTAGGGTTGGCTCCCGATCGCCCCTTCCGTAAATGCGCCAGGGTCGTGGGGGAAGTGTTAGGTAAGTACCATCCCCACGGCGACACGGCAGTTTATGATGCTTTGGTGCGGATGGCCCAGGATTTTTCGATGCGATCGCCCCTAATCAATGGCCACGGTAACTTTGGTTCGGTGGACAACGACCCTCCCGCCGCCATGCGATACACCGAGTGTCGGTTGCAAGCCCTCACCGTTAACTCCCTGTTGCAGGACATTGAAGCCGAAACCGTTGACTTCATCGATAACTTTGACGGCTCACAACAGGAACCCACCGTCCTGCCCTCCCGCATTCCCCAATTGTTGCTGAATGGCTCCTCTGGCATTGCCGTGGGGATGGCCACCAACATTCCGCCCCACAACCTGGGGGAACTGGTGGACGGGGTAGTCGCATTGATTCAGAACCCTGACATTACCACAACAGAACTGCGCCAGATTATTCCGGGGCCAGATTTTCCGACAGGGGGACAAATCTTGGGTACACGGGGGATTCGGGATGCCTATGAAACCGGGCGCGGCTCCATCACCATGCGAGGCGTGGCTGCCATTGAAACCATCCAGCATCGGGGACGGCCTGACCGGGAAGCCATCATCGTGACGGAGTTACCGTTCCAAACGAACAAAGCCGCGCTGATTGAAAAGATTGCCGACTTGGTGAACGATCGCAAGATTGATGGCATTGCGGATATTCGGGATGAGAGCGATCGCACCGGAATGCGAATTGTGATCGAACTCAAGCGGGATGCCTATGCCCAAGTCGTCCTGAATAATTTGTATAAGCAAACCCCGATCCAGAGCAACTTTGGCGTAAATATGCTCTCCCTGGTCAACGGGGAACCTCAGTTATTGGGGATTAAGCAAATGCTGGAAGTTTTTGTGGACTTCCGCATTGAAACGATTACCCGCCGTACCCGCTATCAACTCCGCAAAGCTGAGGAACGGGATCACCTGCTTCAAGGTTTACTCGTGGCCTTGGAAAACCTGGATGCCGTGATCGCCATTATCCGGGGGGCTGCCGATACCGCAACCGCTAAACAGGAATTAATCGATCGCTTTAGCTTATCAGAAGTCCAAGCCGATGCCATCCTCCAAATGCAGTTGCGTCGTCTCACCGCCTTGGAATCGGAAAAAATTGAGCGGGAACAC